>CAYGAS010000352.1:0-14368 GCA_964347935.1 uncultured Nitrospiraceae bacterium
CGATTCAAACAATCGTCAGCCCCGGTGACACTTGTCCATCATCGGTACGTTGGGTTAACGGCGCCCTCATCTCGCACGAGCTGACTGCGCGATCTTCATGGCATCGATGGCGATGACAAGCTCCTCATCCGTGGGGATAACCCAAACCTGTACTGGATTACCGCTTGATGAGATGCGCATTTCTTTAGCGATAGCCTTGCTGTTGGCCGTCTTGTCGAGTCGTATGCCGAGATGGTCAAGATCGCTACAGATACCCTCCCGCACCTGTGGGCTGTTTTCGCCGATACCAGCGGTAAAGACCACAGCATCGCAGCCATTGAGTGCAGCCACGTACTGGCCAAGGTAGCACTTTGCACGATAACAGAAGACATCGATGGCCTCCTGGCAACGCGCATCGCCCGACTGCGCCTGCTGCAAGACGTCGCGCATGTCCGAGGCATAGCCGCTTAAACCGAGCAGCCCGCTATGGCGGTTGAGCAGGGCGTGCACTTCGGTCAGCGACATCTCTTCTTTTTCCACGAGATCGAAAACGATAGAGGGATCGATGTCGCCACATCGGGTCCCCATGACCAGCCCAGCCAGCGGGGTCAGCCCCATTGACGTGTCGATGGACCGGCCGTTCAGTATGGCTGCCATCGAGGCGCCATTGCCGAGGTGGCACGTAATCACGCGCGAGTTGGCTTTGTCGATCTCAGCGATCTCGTACAAGCGGCGGCTGACGTAGTAGTGGCTCGTGCCATGAAAGCCGTAACGGCGTATCTTGTGTCTGCGATACAAGCGCGTGGGCAGCGCGTACAGATAGGCATGCGGCGGTAGCGTTTGGTGGAAGGCAGTATCGAACACCGCCACGTGCGGCACATCCGGCAATGCTTTGCGAGCCGCTTCGATACCTTTTAGGTTTGCCGGGTTGTGCAGGGGGGCAAGATCAAAGGCCTCGCTGATAGCTTCGATCACGCTGCCGTCGATGCGCACAGACTCGGTGAGGCCTTCACCGCCGTGTACCACGCGGTGTCCGACTGCCCCGATCTCACTGAGGTCGCTGATCACAGAATCAGGTTCGTGCAGCAAGCGCTCGAGCACGTACTTCATCGCTTCGTCGTGATCGCGCGCACGCAAGCTGTGCCTCTCCCTTTTTGCCTTTTCGATCTGGATCGTGGCGATGGCCGAGACCGCAGCAATGCGCTCGATGTTTCCCCATGCCCGCCGGACACGCTTTGCTGCGTCGATAAGCTGAAACTTGAGCGATGAGCTGCCGCAGTTAATAACGAGAATGAGCATGCACAAATGCTGGGTCGATAGGTTATTGGGCAAATGAGAAGCTGGCGTTAGTATAACGGTTGTCGCCGAGATAGGAATGCCGTGAGACGATTCGCATGAGTGCGCCGACATTCGATTACATAATCGTTGGCGCCGGTTCTGCCGGTTGCGTGCTGGCCAATCGCCTGAGTGCCGACGCCAAGCACAGTGTTTTGTTGCTCGAGGCCGGTCCTCGGGACAATTATCTGTGGATCCACATCCCGATCGGCTACGCCAAGACCATGTTCAACCCGAAATACAATTGGTGTTTCTATACCGAGCCTGACCCGGGAATGAACAACCGTCAGATCTACTGGCCACGCGGCAAGGTGCTCGGTGGCTCGAGCGCCATCAATGGGCTGATTTTTGTCCGCGGTCAGCCGCAGGACTACGATCACTGGGCGGAGCTCGGTAATCGCGGCTGGGGCTGGCAAGAGGTGTTGCCTTACTTCATCAGGTCCGAGCGCAATCAACGCGGCGCGAGCGCTTTACACGGCGCTGTCGGCGAGCAAGGCGTATCTGATGTCGGCGAGCCGCACGAATTGGCTGAGGCTTTTATTGCCGCTGCCGAGCAGGTGGGTATACCCCGCAATAATGACTTTAACGGCGAGACCCAAGAGGGCGCAGGTTACTATCAGCTTACGACCTGGCACGGCTGGCGCTGCAGCACGGCGGTAGGTTATTTGAAGCCGGCGCGCACGCGCGCCAACCTGCGCATAGAGACCGAGGCACTAGCGACGCGCGTCCTGTTCGAGGGCCGGCGCGCCGTCGGCGCTAGCTATCGTCAGCAGGGACAGGAACGGCAGGCACGGGCGAGTCGCGCCGTAATCCTTTGCGCGGGAGCGCTCCAATCGCCACAGTTATTGCAGCTCTCGGGCGTTGGTCCCGCGGCTTTCTTGAAACGCACGGGCATCAGCGTCGTGCACGATCTGCAGGGCGTCGGGAAAAATCTGCAGGACCATTTGCAGATCCGGGTCATTCACCGCTGCATGAAGCGCATCACTACCAATGACGACATGCAGAGCCCCCTGCGAAAGCTGAAGATGGGCCTCAAATACGCGCTTTTTCGCAGCGGTCCGTTGGCCATCGGCATCAACCAGGCCGGCGCCTTCGTGCGAACGCGTCCCGAGCTGAGCACACCCGATATCCAGTTTCACTTCGCTGCCCTCTCTGCCGACATGCCGGGGGCGCCATTGCACAAGTTTTCCGGTTTTACGTCTTCGGTGTGTCAGCTCCGCCCGCAGAGCCGCGGTACGGTTATGATCAAATCGACGGATCCCCTCGAGCCGCCGGCGATGCAAGCAAATTACCTTTCCAGCGAGATTGACAGGCAAACCGTTGTGGCCGGACTGAAAGCGGCGCGCAAGATTGCCGCATCGCCCGCGCTTCAGTCGTACATCGTCGATGAATATATGCCGGGTGAGGACGTGCAGTCGGATGAGAAGTTGTTGGAGTTCGCGCGCAACACCGGTGTCACCATTTTTCACCCAAGCGGTACCTGCAAAATGGGATCGGGCCCAGAGGCCGTGGTCGATGAGCGACTAAGGGTGCACGGCGTTCAAGGATTGCGTGTGGTTGATTGTTCGATCATGCCGACATTGGTCTCCGGCAACACGCATGCGCCCGTTGTCATGATTGCCGAGAAGGCGGCCGATATGATTCTCGAGGACGCACGCAGCGGCTAATGCTGCACAAACTTGTTTCACCACGGAGAACAAAGAGGACACAGAGAAAAACCATAACTCTTTATCTTTGTGACTCTCCCGTCCCGTTTTTTCTTTTTCAAAAGTACGCCGAATGCGTATTGACTGACATAGATTGCCTCACGCACCGCAGGAAGCGCACGGGTAGCAGAGAAGAAAATAATGCTCCGTTATCTCTGTGTGCGCTGTGGTGAGACATTCACTAGGCGTAGAGCACAGTGCGCACGAACAGGCCGATCGATAACGCGGCCAGGAGGAACAGCACGAAGCGACGAAACGTTTCGGGTTGAGTCTGGATGAAGCGACGGTTACCGAGCGCGACGCCCACGAGCACGACCGGCACCAGCAGGGCGGCGCGCAGGGCCACCTCTTGCGTAATGAGCCCCTGATGGGCGGCTGCCGCCAGACCGAACAGGTCAGTGCCGCTCAAGAACACGATTAGTGAGGCGCGCGAGACGGCGACCGCCGCGGGCGATGAGAAATACAACAAAATCGCCGGCGGTCCGCCGATCCCCACGCTGCCGCCCAGCAGCCCGCATAAGGTACCCGTCAGCACCGTCGCCCCCGGCCCCGGAGTACGCCGCAGCGCGAAGCCCCGCCAAAGCAGCGCGGTGACAGTCAGGACCACGGCGGCGATCGCCATGCGGATCGGTGCGGGCGGCAAGCTTGCCAGTACATAAATGCCAAGCGGCATGGCGGCAGCGGTCCCGAGCAGCAGCCACCGCAGCGATCGCCAATCGATGTCGCGCCAGACTTTCGGGAGCAATTGAAGGCTAGCAGCCAGGTCAAGCGCGAAGACTACTGGAACGACATCGGTTGGAGGGAGAATCAACGACAAGCTGCTGACCCAGATGAGTGCCGATCCAAAGCCACTGTAGCCACGCACGAACGCGCCGCCGAACACGGCGGCCAGCGCAAAGATCATTTCCGCCAGCTGCATGTCGGCGTCAGGCCTGGCCCATGTTTGGGCAAGCTGCGAGGGTTACCGTTGCCTGAAGGAATGCCTGTCGTGTGGGGTAGATGTATAGGACGCCCCCAGCGCGGGGGCAGCCTATACGCGGGCCACTCCCCTTAGTTAACCGTGAAGGCCTTGTATTTGTCGAGCAACCTGACCGGTTTCTTAAGCGCATCGCGGCGAAACGGATCGCCGAGCTCACGTGTGACCATGATCTCGATGATCGTCGTCTTGCCTGCTTTCTGGTCTTCGCAGGCTTTTTGTAACGCCGGTCCAACATCGGCGAGCTTGTCCACCGTCACGCCGTTTGCACCCATGGCGATGGCGATCTGGGCGAAACTCGGATTGTGGAGATTGACGCCCTCGAATCGCCATGCGTAGAAGTCCACTTGGTTCTTCTTCTCCGCCCCCCACTGCCTGTTGTTGAACACCACAGGTGTGACGGGAATGCGCTCGCGCACGCAGGTGAGGATCTCGCCCATGCTCATCGCCCACGCGCCGTCGCCCACATAAGCAACCGCCGGGCGATCCGGTGCCGCAACCTTGGCACCGATAATAGCCGGAAAGGCATAACCACAGTTGCCAAAGCTCATGGCGGCGAAGAAGCTGTTGGGCTTATTGAAGCGTAGGTAGCTGTTGGACACGGAGCAGATGTTACCGATGTCGGTGGACACCATGGCATCTTCGGGCATGGCCTGTTCGAGCGCGCGCAGCACTTGGCGCGGATGCGGCAGTGTCGGTTCGTCCTTGATCATTTTTTGACTCCACTCGTCATGCTCCTCAGTCCAATCGCGCAGTTCGGACTCCCAGGCATCCTTCTGGCGCTTGATCTCGGCCGCGCGCTCATTTTTGTTCTGCTGACAAACGAGTTTCTTGCCTTGTAGCCGCTGTAGCAACGCCGCCGCCGCCGCTTTGGCATCGCCGCAAACGCCGACAGCGATCGACTTGACCAGTCCCAACATTTTGTGATCGGAATCCACCTGGATGATCTTGGCACGCTTCGGCCAGTACTCGATCTCGTATTGCGGTAGCGTCCCGAAAGGCCCGAGGCGTGTGCCCAATGCCAGCACCACATCCGCCTGCTGGATAAGTTTCATGCCCGCCTTGGAGCCCTGATAACCGAGTGGGCCGCACCACAGCGGGTGATTCGCCGGGAACGAGTCGTTGTGCAGATAGCTGTTGACCACCGGAGCGTTCAGATGCTCGGCCAGCGCGATGCATTGCTCGACACCGCCGGCCATGATGACACCGCCCCCGGAGATAATGACGGGAAACTTGGCCTGCGCGAGCAACTCGGCCGCCTCGTCCAGACTCTGCTCTCCGCCGGCGCCACGCTCGAGCTGCCGTGGCGACGGAATTTCGACGTCGATTTCACCGTAAAAGAAGTCGCGCGGAATGTTCAACTGCGTGGGACCTCTTTCGGCCAGCGCCATGTCGAAGCAGCGCGCCGTAATCTCGGCCATCCGGCCGGACCCGTTTACATGACCCTGATACTTGGTGATGCGTGAGAACATCGGCAGCTGGTCGGTTTCCTGAAATCCGCCGAGACCGATTGTCGTCGAGCCGGTTTCGGGCGTGATCGCTACCACGGGGCTGTGCGCCCAGTAGGCAGCGGCGATCGCGGTGACGAAGTTGGTGATCCCTGGACCGTTCTGCCCGATGCACACGCCGTGGCGGCCACTGACGCGTGAATAGCCATCAGCCATGTGCGCAGCTCCCTGCTCGTGTACGACCGGAATAAACCGAATCCCGGCCGGCGGAAACAGGTCAAGCGCGTCCATATAAGCGGAGCCGACGATGCCGAATACGTCCTTTACACCGTGAGCTGCCAAGGTTTCGACGAAAGCTTCGCTCGATGTCATGCGTGTCATAAGCCAACTCCTCGCTAGAAGTCTACGATTATTCCGTGCGTCGACGCCTAGTTGCCAATCGCGTCGAGCGGTTCTCTATACGGGTAGCCGAGCGCCTCGGCCACCCCGTGGCAAGTGATATGACCGCGATGCACATTGAGGCCCGCTCGCAAATGCGGGTCCTCGTGCAGGGCGCGCTTGTAGCCTTTGTCAGCCAGTGCCAGCACGTAAGGCAGCGTCACGTTGTTCAAGGCAAACGTCGATGTGCGTGGCACGCCGCCGGGCATGTTGGCGACACAGTAATGGATGACATCGTCGACCACGTACGTAGGGTCGGCGTGCGTCGTGGGGTGCGACGTTTCAAAGCAACCGCCCTGGTCGATGGCGACGTCGACGACGACCGAGCCCGGCTTCATGCGTTTCACGTGGTCGGCGGTCACTAACTTGGGGGTAGCCGCTCCCGGGATCAAAACACCGCCGATCACCAGATCGGCTGCGAGCACGTGCTTCTCGACCGCATCACGCGTCGAGAATACCGTGTTCAACGGACGCCCGAACTGGCGCCACAACGCCTTCAGTACCTCGGTCGAGCGATCGAGCACCCACACCTCAGCGCCCATCCCAAGCGCAATATGAATGGCGTGTGTCCCGACCACACCGCCGCCTAGCACCACTACCTTTGCGGGATCCACGCCTGGCACGCCACCGAGCAATATGCCGAGACCCCCGTGGGTCTTCTCGAGACAATAAGCCCCCGCTTGCACGGCCATACGACCGGCAACCTCGGACATGGGTGCGAGCAGCGGCAAGCCGCCGTGCGCGGAGGTGACCGTTTCATAGGCAATGGCCGTGACGCCGCTTTTCATCAAGTCGTCGGTCTGCGCGCGATCGGGAGCGAGGTGCAGGTAAGTAAAGAGCACTTGGCCTGCGCGCAACCGCTGTCTTTCGGAAGCCTGTGGCTCCTTGACCTTGACGATCATCTCCGCACGCGCGAACACTTCGTCCGCGCTCGCAGCGATTTTTGCCCCGGCGGTCTCGTAGTCCGCATCCGTGCATCCGATCCCTTCTCCCGCACGGGTCTCTACAAGGACCGAGTGCCCATGGGCAACGGCCTCACGGACACTCGATGGCACGAGCCCGACGCGGTACTCGTGTACCTTTATCTCTTTGGGTACGCCGATCAACATGGTCTTGCTACGCCGTTCGCACGCTTCGCGGGTGCGGTCACGAGCCGATAATCTAGGATCCGCTCGGCCCGTCGGGTAGTGCCAGTCGGAACTTTTTACCTGTGCCAGTACGGCGGGAATAAAGAGCTCAGACGAGCTTATGCACGAGCTCGGCGAGCTTGCGGATACCGGGCTCGATTCTGTCAACCGGAATAGAAGAGAAGCCCAGGCGGAAATAGTTCAAGGGTCCGTCTTCGGCCATGAAGTGGACATGGCCTGGCTCGATCAAAATCCCATGTTGCAGCGCCTCCTGCTGCAGCGCACCGGCGTCGAGCCCTGGCGGGCCTGTTACCCAGTAAGACGTACCCCCGAAGGTCGGCATACGGGCAGAATCCGGCAAATGCCGAGCTAAGGCTTGACCCATCGTCTGCCAGCGGTCTTTGTAAACGTGGCTCAGTCGGCGCACCAAGGAGTCGTGATGCCCGCGTGCGAGAAACAGCGCGACGGTGCGCTCGTTATTAGCGGGCGGATGGCGCAGGATGAGCCGGCGCAGCGCGCGCGCCTCTTGGATAAGCGTCGATGGACCGACCAAGTAACCCAGTCGCAGTCCAGGCGCCAGCGTTTTCGAAAGGCTGCCGACATAGATGACGCGGTCGCTGCCTTCCAGGCTCTTTAATGCCGGCGTGGGGTCACCGACATAGTTTGTCTCGCTCTCATAATCGTCCTCGATAATGACGAAATCCTGCTCGGCGGCGCGGCTGAGCAATTCGCGGCGGCGTTGCAGTGCGAGGGTCACCGTGGTCGGAGACTGATGACTGGGTGTAACGTAGATGTAATCGCAAGCATTCAGGCCGTCGTCGACGACTAGGCCAGCCTGATCGACCGGCAAAGGTGTCAATCGCGGTGTCTTGATGGCAAAGATGTTGCGCGCATCCGGGTATCCCGGATCCTCGATACCGACCGTGCTGTCTTGGCTCATCAGCAGGCTGGCAATGAGGTAGAGGGCCTGTTGCGCCCCGAGCGTCACCAAGATCTCATCTGCGGAAGCCCACACGCCGCGACGGGGTAGCACACGCGTGTGGATCTGCTCGATCAGCAAGGGGTCGTCGCGATCGATGCTGTCGCGCACCCAGTCGCGAATCGCGGTGACGCTGAGCGCTTCACGCGCGCATTCGCGCCAGTCGGCGATGGGGAACAACGCGGGATCGAACTGGCCGTAGATGAAGGGGTAAGGATAATTCTGCCAGTCACGCGGCTTAATAATGTTGCGCTGCGTCGAGGGTTGTAAATTGATCCGCCGAGTCCAGTCTATACCGGCAACGCGGTATTGCGCAGGTGCTTGCGGTTCCGGCACCCGTCCCGCAAGAATGTCCCCACTGACGTAGTAGCCGCTGCGTTCACGTGCCGTTAGGTAACCTTCGTCAACCAGTTGTTGATAGGCGAGCACGACGGTGTTTCGCGCTACCCCCAGCTGCATCGCGAGCTTGCGACACGATGGCAACGCACCACCCGCGGGAATGTGGCCGCCGAGGATGGCGGACACGAGCATTTCGCGAATTTGCCCTTGCAAACTCGAGTGGCTGTGGGGCGAGAGGTGCAGAAGCTGGTCTCTCATAGAGGCTGGTCTAACGCGCTCGTTGGAACTGGCTCTACCTTGCCAACGTCCATCGAGTCTATTGTAATCCGATTGTCGGTCAAGCTTGGAATCGCTCAAGGAGTACCCATGAACACGAAGGTCGGATCGCTCGAGTACCAGTGGATGCCTTTCACCGCCAATCGAGATTTCAAGGCTGAACCGAGACTGATTGTGCGCGCTGAGGGCGTCTATTACTGGAGCCACGAGGGCCAGAAGATTCTGGACGGATCGTCGGGCCTTTTTTGCTGCGCTGCAGGACACGGCCGACCGGAGATCGCCAAGGCGGTCGGTGAGCAACTCAAGCAGCTCGATTTCTGTGCGCCCTTCCAGGGGGGGCATCCGCTCTCTTTCGAACTCGCCCGCCGCGTGGCGGCACTGACTCCCGGCGACCTCGATTACATCTTTTTTGCCAACTCGGGTTCGGAGGCGGTCGACTCGGCATTAAAAATCGCGCTTGCCTACCACCGCGCGCGCGGTCACGGTCAACGCATGCGTTTTGTTTCGCGCGAGCGCGCCTACCATGGCGTGAACATCGGCGGTACGTCACTAAGCGGCATGGTGAAGAATCGCGAGGTGTTCGGGGCCGGACTGACCGGCGTTGCGCACATGCGCCACACCTGGTTGCCCGAGAACCGCTTCAGCAAGGGTCAGCCCGAAAGTGGTGCCGAGCTTGCCGATGACCTGCAGCGTATCGTCGGTCTGTACGGTGCCGACACCATCGCCGCCTGTGTCGTCGAGCCGATTGCCGGCTCCACCGGCGTGCTGGTGCCGCCAAAGGGCTATTTGGAACGGTTGCGCGAGATCTGCGACGCGCACGGCATACTGCTGGTGTTCGATGAAGTCATCTGCGGTTTCGGGCGCACGGGCAAACCGTTCGCCGCGCACAGCTTTGCCGTGACTCCGGACATCATCACCATGGCCAAGGCCCTCACCAACGCCGCGCAGCCCATGGGCGCGGTTGCGGTCAGCAAGAAGGTTTACGATACGGTCGTGGGCGGCGCACCCGAGCACGCGATCGAGCTTTTTCACGGGTATACGTACTCCGGTCATCCGGCGGCGTGTGCGGCGGGTTTGGCAGCATTGGATATTTACGAAAAGGAAAAGCTTTTCGAGCGCGCGGCCGAGATGTCGCCATACTTCTTAGAAAGCGTGTTCGCGCTAAGCGATCTCCCGGCCATCACCGACATTCGTGGTTATGGCATGATCGCCGGCTTCGATGTCGCGCCTGAAGGGGGCCCGGGAGTACGTGGCTACGAAGTACAAAAACGTTTGTTTGCTGCCGGACTGCATATCAAAATGACGGGCGACGCTGGTATCGTCGCGCCCCCATTCGTTGCAGAGAAAAGCCATATTGACGAGATCTGCGGTATACTGCGAGACGTTTTGAAGGTGTACCCGGCGCAGGCCACAGATATACGCAAAGCGCGTTCATCGTAACCGCATCGACGCAGCAGACGAACTTGCCGTCGTTGCACGATCGGCGTCGCGGTGGATAGCAGGCCGCACGCAGCGCCACCGTCTCACGGACAAAGTGGAGACGACTTCCTCCACGTCCACGGCGTCATAAATAAAATAAAAATAATAACAGGATGAGCCGTTAACACATCGAATAACTGACGTATCACCGTGAAGGAGGACCACATGAAATAACTCGTCAATCTCATCGGCCGCTTTATGCTTTCGCCACGGGTATTGATGGTGGTTGGTCTCGGTACCAATGTGGCGGCGCGAGGAGTGACTGTCGGCTGTCAACGTATCTACAATCCGTGGAAGGTGATGATTACCGACGGCCAATTCGAGCCAACGAGCTCTGAGAACGCCGCCGCGAAGCCAGCGCTATCATCAGAACAAGCAGGCCGCCGAGAACGCCGTGGCGCGTCGTCTACCAGGACTGGTTTTTCTGTGACTACAGTGGAGGAGTGAAAAATGAGAAAGCTATTAAATAAGGCCGTCGTAATCGCCGTGTCGGCCATGATCGGTGTTGCCGCCAGCGCTCAGGCGGCCGACGTAACCGTTGGCTACCAGTTGGTGTATGGACCGTGGAAAGCCCAGATGGAGCAGCTGAAGAAGAACGGGCTCGCCGGAAAGAGCATCAACTTCGTGAAGTTCACGTCGGGCACGGAGGTTATCAACGCTATGGCGTCGGGCTCGGTCGACATCTCGCTCAACGGGTCCTCGCCGACGGCCGCAGGATACAGCCGCGGGGTCGACCTGCAGGTGGTCTACATCTACGACAATATCAACGATGCCGAGGCGCTGGTGGTGGACAAGTCGATCACTGCCCCGCAGGACCTCGTCGGCAAGACCATCGCGGTTCCATTCGGCTCAACGACGCACTTCCACATGATGTTTGCGCTCGAGCAGTTCAACATCTCTCCCAAGAAACTCAAAGTCATCGACATGTCGCCGCCGGACATGGTTGCTGCCTGGGAACGCGGCGACATCAACGGCGGCTTCGTCTGGGATCCGGCGCTCGGGCGGATGAAGGCCAAGGGCCATGTGCTGCTGACATCGGGCGATCTCAGCAACTGGGGCAAGGCCACCTTCGACGCGATGGTCGCGCGCAAGGGCTTCACCAGCAAGAATGCGGATTTCATGTGCAAGTGGATCAAGATGGTGTCCGCGGCCGACGCGGACTACCGCGCCAATCCCAACGACTACGGTCCAGGCTCCGCCAAGGCGGCGGGCATTGCCAAGGCCGTGTCCGGTCAGGCTGACCAGGTGGGCGGCGTGCTCGCGCTCTACGATTACCCCACCCTCGAGCAGCAGGTCTCTGGCGTATGGCTCGGCGGCGGCGTGCAGAACGCGCTGAAGGCGGCATCGGAGTTCCTGAAGTCCCAGGGCAAGCTGGACAAGGTGCTCGGCAGCTACGCCGACTCGGCCACGCCCAAGTTCGCCCAGATGGTGATCGACGGTAAGTGCTAATGACGTGGCGACGCGCAGCGGCGCCCGCGGCTGCGCGTCGCTCGTCACTGCGCCTTGACGACCGCACCGCCGCTCCCGGGCGGGGCGGGCCAGAGCAGATCCGGCGGCATCAGGTCCTTTGCCGCGGCCACCGGTTCAAAACGGGGGAGGCCCCTTGAGCGCGATCATCAGTCTCAGTCATATCAGCATGGAGTTCCCCTCCGTGGACGGCACGGGGAGTGTCAAGGCGCTCAGTGACGTCAGCATAGACTTCGCCGAAAATGAATTCGTCGTGGCGCTCGGTGCCTCGGGCTGCGGCAAGACGACGCTGCTGAACGTGATCGCGGGTTTCCTGCGCCCGACGCGCGGAGAGATCTTTCATAAGGGCGCGCCAGTCACCGGCCCCGGCCACGACCGGGGCGTGGTCTTCCAGAAGCATGCCCTGTTCCCCTGGATGAACGTGGTGGAGAACACCGAGTTTGGCCTCAAGCTTCAGAAGGTAGGCAAGCAAGAGCGCCGCGAGGCCGCGCGCGCCAATCTCGGACTGGTGGGCCTCACCGAGTTCGAGAACTATCCGATCTACCAACTGTCGGGGGGCATGCAGCAGCGGGTCGGGCTCGCCCGGGCGCTGACCTGCAACCCCGAGATGCTACTCATGGACGAGCCGCTCGGCGCGCTCGATGCCTTCACACGCGAGAATATGCAGGAGCTGATACTCAACGTGTGGAGAAAGACCGAGAAGGTCGTCTTCTTCATCACGCACAGCGTCGAGGAGGCGCTGTTCATGGCGACCCGGCTCATCGTCATGTCGCCGCGCCCCGGGCGTATCACGCACGAGTACAGACTCGAATTCTATCGGCAATTCTTCGAGTCGGGGGATGCGAGGGCGGTCAAGTCGGCGTCGGATTTCATTAAGATGCGAGAGGAGGTCCTCTCGATCATCTACGGCGAGGAAGTGGGCGACCAGGTGCAATGAGACTGAATCCCTTCTCACGTCGCGCGCCGCGGGTGGTGGACCAGTACGGCGCGCCCGGCAGCGGTGATGCCACGATCATCAACATCGTCACGATTGCGGTGATCCTCGGCTCCTGGTGGCTAGTCACCCACCTCGAGCTCATCCGCCCCCTTTTCCTGCCGTCGCCGGAGCAGGTGATATCGAAATTCAACAAGATCGCCTGCACGGCCTATTACTATGAGAGCTTCCTGAAATTCCTCGGTGTCATGACCGAGGTCGAAGCCGAGTGCGAGGGGTTCAGCGAGCACACGCTTCACCAGCACATCCTGTGGAGCCTCTACCGGGTCTTTTTCTCGTTTCTTCTGGCGGTTGTCACCGCTGTACCCATCGGCATTGCAATGGGCATGAGTCGTATCGCGCGCGGGGTGTTCGACCCGCCCATTGAGTTCTACCGGCCCATTCCCCCGCTCGCGTACTTGCCGCTCACAATCATCTGGTTCGGCATCGGCGAGTCCGGGAAGATCTTCCTCATCTACCTCGCCTGCTTCGCACCCATCGCCATCAACGCCCGGGCGGGCGTGCGGTCGGTCTCCATCGAGCAGATTCACGCGGCCTACTCCATGGGTGCAACCCGTCAGCAGGTGGTCTGGCAGGTGGTGATCAAGGCAGCGCTTCCCGAGATCCTCACCGGCATGCGGGTCGCCATCGCATTCGGCTGGACCACCCTCGTGGCGGCGGAAATGGTCGCCGCAAAGGCGGGTATCGGCGTGATGGTGCTCAATGCGGCGCGGTTTCTCGCCACCGACATTGTGTTCCTCGGCATCGTCGTGATCGGTGCCGTGGCGTTTGTGTTCGACCTGATCATGCGCAAGATCGAGACCGCCCTGGTGCCTTGGAAGGGTAAGGCCTGACGCGCCGGCGCGCTGTGCGCGCCAAGCGCAGCGATATCGTTTTCGGACGCGTTGCGCAGGCGACGCCGATTTTTGATGGGTTAATGCGCTAGGGTGAGCGGCTGCTCGTGCCCCGGAAGGGCAAGGTGTAGACTTAGCGCAAAAGCGATCCCGCTTGCGGAGGTGAATTGATGGATGCCAAGGTAAAAACCACACTCTATCACTACATCGGCGGGCAGAAGGTCGAGGGCAGAAGCGGGCGGTTCGGCGATGTCTATAACCCGGCCACGGGAGAGATCACCGCGCAAGTACCTTTCGCCAGCGCTACCGAGGTCAGAGGTGCTGTGGAGACAGCGCTCAAGGCGTTTCCCGACTGGGCAGGCACGCCACCACCGCAGCGCGCACAAATCCTTTTTCACTTTCGCGATCTGCTGCGCCGACATCTGGATGGGCTGGCCAGGTTATTGTCAGCGGAGCATGGCAAGACCTTCACCGATGCGCAGGGATCATTGACCCGCGGCATCGAAGTGGTCGAGTTCGCCTGTGGCATCCCGCAGCTGCTCAAGGGCGAGTTCAATGAGGCTGTCTCCCGCGGGGTTGACATGTACTCGATCCGTCAACCCATCGGTGTCTGCGGTGGCATAACACCGTTCAACTTTCCCGCCATGGTGCCGATGTGGATGTTCCCCGTCGCCATCGCCTGCGGCAACACCTTCGTGTTGAAGCCATCGGAAAAAGACCCGTCTGTGACTTTGCGCCTGGCCGAGCTTGCTAGCGAAGCCGGGTTGCCGCCAGGTGTACTGAACATTGTTAATGGAGACAAAGAGGCAGTGGATGCGCTGCTGATGGACCCCGACATCGGCGCCATCAGTTTCGTCGGCTCGGCGCCGGTGGGTGAGTACATCTACAAGACCGGATGCGCGCACGGCAAGCGTGTGCAAGCGTTGACGGGGGCAAAGAACCACTTGGTAGTGATGCCGGACGCCAACATGGACCAGACCGTCGATGCCGTG
>CAYGAS010000353.1:0-8958 GCA_964347935.1 uncultured Nitrospiraceae bacterium
CGAACGAGCGTACCGCCGGAAACTCGCTCGCCTGTTTCTCCGGTAGGCGCGAATCCGGTTGGCTGATGGTGAGCAGCTGCTTGATGCCGTAGGCACGCGCGGCGCGCAGGACCGGCAAGCTATCGTCGATCAGCAGGGTGCTGTCGCGCGTGAAGGGCTCGGCTGCCTGCAAATGCTGCCAGAACGCGAGCTCCTCCTTGGGCGCACCCAGGTCATGGGCGCTCACGAGGGTGTCAAAGTGACGCTCAAGGCCGGTACGCTGCATCTTTAAGTGCAGCACCTTTTGGTGGGCGTTGGTGACGAGCACGGTACGCTTGCCGCATTCACGCATGGCCTCGAGAAAGTTGATCACGTGCGGTCGTACGGCGATCAGATGGTCGAGCTCGGCCTTCAGCGCGGGAATGTCGAGCCCGAGCTCGCGTGTCCAAAAGTCCACGCAGTACCATTCCAGACGACCTTCCATCGCCCGATAGCGCTCGAGCAAGGTCGTGCGGGCGTGATCGAGCTCGAGCCCGTGTCGTTCCGCGTAACGTTGCGGCACGTGTTGCAACCAGAAGTGGTTATCGTAATGCAGATCGAGCAGCGTGCCGTCCATGTCCAGCAACACCGTTGTTACGCACTGCCAGGGAATGATGTGTTCAGTCTGCATGGAGCCACATTTTGGCGACCGCGGCGTCTTCGAAAAACTGCACCTCGGCATCGGTAAAGGCGGTGCCCAACCAACCTGACCAGGACACCCACTGGTTGCGGGTGACGACGGCGATGCGCTCGAAGTCGTGGGCGTGCGCGCGCGTAAATTTGATGTCTTCCCAGGCGACATCGACAGTGAAGCCAACCATCTCGCTAAGGTCCACGAGCAGCTTGATCTTCGGCACGGACTCCAGCTCGTGTGTGACGGCACGCTCGAATTCCTGGTAGTCTGTGAGCGTGAACTCGCCAAACACGCTGGCCTTGAGCAGATCCTTTTCTTCCTCGATCGCAATCACGGCGATACTCCAAAGGCAGCGATGGTCAGTCGCGTTGAGATCAGGCGAAAATTTTAGCATGGGCAAGAATGGTGTCGACCGTCGAACCGCTCATGACTTGCCGAGCCGGAGCAGCCCGTCTATCTTCGCCTGAGCTGATGAGAAAGAAGCCTGAAATCTTGCGCCAGCGGACGATCGCCGAGACACGCGTATTTCGCGTCGAGCAGCTCGACCTCAAGTTCGCCAATGGCCGGGAAGCGAGTTATGAGCGTCTGTACGCCTCGCCCGCGGGTGCGGTCCTGGTGGTACCGATGGCGGACGAGAGTACGGTGCTCCTTATTCGCGAGTACGCCGCCGGTGTCAATCGTTACGAGCTCTGTTTGCCGAAGGGCCGTATCGACGAAGGCGAAAGCATGTATGAAACGGCGAATCGCGAGCTCATGGAAGAGATCGGTTACGGCGCGCGCAATCTGGAGCATATCAAGTCGGTCAGCCTAGCGCCGGGCTACGTCGGCCATACGACCCATATCTTGCTGGCGACAGGGCTGTACCCCGAGAAGCGTGTCGGCGATGAGCCCGAGGAGATCGAGGTCGTGCCGTGGCCGCTGGCACGGCTGACGGAGCTTGTGCAGCTGAGCGATTGCACGGAGGCGCGTACGATCGCAGCGCTTTTTATGGTGCGCGAGCACCTGAGCAAAGTCGACCGGGAGCGGGCATGAGCCGCACAGCGGATCCGTGCACCCATCTGGTCGAGGTCAGAGCGATTGCCGCCGAAGCGGGCGCGCGTATTCTCGAGGTGTATCAACGGCCGTTCAGCGTTTCGGCGAAGGAGGATGGGTCGCCACTGACCGAAGCCGATCAGGCGGCGCACCGCCTGATAGTCAGCGAGCTCAGCGCATTGACGCCAGACATCCCTTTGCTCTCGGAGGAGTCGGCCGCCATCGACTATGGCGTGCGTGCGAAATGGACACGTTTCTGGCTAGTGGACCCGCTCGATGGCACCAAGGAGTTCATCAAGCGCAATGACGAATTCACGGTCAATATTGCCCTCGTAGATAGCGGTCGACCCGTCTTAGGAGTGGTGCTGGCGCCCGTGCTCGATGTGTCGTACTGGGCCTGCGCCGGGCAGCCTGCGTTCAAACGTACACCCGATGGCCATGTTGGTCAGATTCATGCGCGTCGCTATGCCGGCGGCAAGGCGACGGTGGCGGTGAGTCGCTCGCATCCGGGCGCGCGGCTTGCCGGTTTTCTGCAAAGCCTGGCGCGGCGGGAGGGCGAGCCGCAGACAATGGCGATGGGAAGCGCGGTCAAGATGTGCCTCGTCGCTGAGGGTGTGGCGGATGCCTATCCGCGTTTCGGGCCGACTTCGGAATGGGACACGGCGGCGGCACAGTGCGTGCTGGAAGCGGCCGGCGGACGACTGACCGATTTTGAGATGCGTCCGTTGACCTATAACAAGCGCTCCGTGCTCAATCCGTGGTTTCTCGCCAGCGGTATCGGCGACTACGACTGGGCCGAGCATTTGCATGCCTGAGCCGTCGCGCGCGCTCTACCTGGCCATCGACCAGGGCGGTCACAGTACGCGTGCTTTAGTTTTTGATAGCCAGGGGACTGTCGTCGCCGAGGATGCGCAGCCATGCGCTATTGCCCATCCGCAACCGCATTGGGCCGAGCAAGACGCCGACGGCGTTGTCGCCTCGGTTGCGCGCGCACTCGCGCAAATACGGCATCAGCTGGGCACGCGTTGCCGTGATGTCGCGGCCGCGGGCCTTGCTACGCAACGCTCGAGCATCGTCTGCTGGGACCGCCGAAACGGTGTAGCACTGTCGCCGGTCATCAGTTGGCAGGACACGCGCGCACGGCTGTGGCTGAGCAGTTTCACGGCTGACGAAGACGATATCCGCCGCATCACCGGGTTGCCATTGAGCGCGCATTACGGTGTAAGCAAGCTCAGGTGGTGTCTCGACAATGTGGCGGCGGTCAGCACTGCCCAAGCGGCGGGTACGCTCGCATGGGGACCGCTTGCGAGCTTTCTCGTTTTTCGCTTGTTGGCTGAATCCCCGCTAGCGATTGACCCGGCGAACGCATCGCGCACGCTGCTTTGGGATTTGCGAGAGCGTGACTGGAGCGCCGAACTGCTGGCGCTATTCGGACTGCCGCGCGAACCCTTGCCGCGCTGCGTGCCGAGCCGCCATGCCTTCGGAACGCTGAGGTTCGATGACGGCGCCGTCCCGCTGGGTATCGTCACCGGCGATCAATCGGCGGCGCTGTTCGCCTTCGGCGAGCCGCGCACCGATACCGCCTATGTCAACATCGGCACTGGTGCATTTGTGCAGCGGCTCTTGCGCCAGCATCCCGGCGGTGTCGGTCGGCTTCTCGCCAGCGTGGTGTTACACGATAGCGAGGAGCTGACCTACGCCTTGGAGGGTACGGTCAACGGTGCCGCCAGCGCCTTGCGTTGGCTCGAGCGCGAGTGCGGCGTGGTGGACATCGAGGCGAATTTGCCTAACTGGCTCGCGCGTGTGAGTTCACCGCCGCTCTTCCTGAATGGCGTCGCGGGCCTGGGCTCGCCCTATTGGGTGGCGGATTTTCCCACGCGCTTCGCGGGTGAGGGCGAGGTCTGGATGAAGGCCGTCGCGGTCGTCGAGAGCATTGCCTTTCTGCTACAAGTGAACATCGACTACATGCAGACGCTCGGCCCACCGCCGCAGCAGCTTCAAGTGAGCGGCGGACTTGCTCGCCTCGACGGACTGTGCCAACGACTGGCCGATCTCAGCACGCTGTCTCTCTATCGCCCGGCGCAGTGCGAGGCGACCGCCCGCGGAACGGCCTATCTTGCTGCTGGCCGGCCGGCGCGCTGGCCCAAGCCGGCGCGCGGCCGGTGGTTTCGCCCCGAAACGAATAGCCCCTTAAAGCAGCGATACCGCGCCTGGCGCGAAGCGATGGAGGCCAACCTGCACCGAGACTCGCGCTAGCCCTCGCCTTGCAGCAGCTCGAGTTGGTCGAGCATCTCGCCGATGGCGAATGTTTCGACGAATTCGACGCCGCGCCGAGCCAGCTTCAACGCCAGCGCGGCGTCGGTGACTTCGTACACCATCAGACGTGAATTCGGACAATGCAGCTTTCCCCAACGTGGGAGGATGCCGACCTCACATATAAGGAATTCCGGATTGATCTCGCGCACGATCGGCAGCTTGCGTTGCGCCCACTTCTCCAGAACCGCCCCCAGCCGACGCACGCGCTGGTTGCGTGCAGTCAGGAGGACATCGAACGAAAAGGAAATCAATACCGTCCGCTCAGCGATGGGTTCCAGCTCGCGGAGCACACGATTGAGCACGATTGTCGGACCGAAGTGCTCGACGCTGGATCGCTTGAGCTCAATAAACGCAGTGACTCCGGGGTAGCCCTTCAAAAACGCCACAAACTCAGCCAGGCTCGATACGCGCACGTTAGCGAAGCGGTAACCGAAGCGCTCGTACTCCATCGGCCGCAATCGTCGCAACTCATCGTAGGGCAAATGGTGCACCGTCCCTTTAGCGTTGCAGACGCGTTGCAGCGTACGGTCGTGTAACAGCACCGGCACCTCGTCGGCGCTGAGCTGGATATCGAGCTCGAGTGCCCGCGCGCCCGCGCGGATCGCGGCTTCCATACCGACGAGCGTATTCTCGGGGTAGTGCTCGACATAGCCTCTGTGGGCCACGAGCTGTAACGAGGCCATCGACGAGCTCCGTTTATCGATCACGACCTAGGTCTGCGGCCTGCTCGGGCCGCCGTATGTCGCTGATAACGCAACGCATATCTGGCGCAGTGCGCTGTCGCGTTGACGCCCCAAAAGGCGCGACGCTATATTCGGGCTCCAACCGTGGTGAGAGGGAAGGTGCCATGGTCGACTCAGGAACATTAATAGGAAGCCGCTTTACCCGCACTATCCTCATTATCCTGGCGACAGCCGCGATCGGTCTGCTTTGCGCGCCAGGCGCTTACGCCGAGCTGCGCGAAGACCAGGTAACACGCGACGCGCCGGTATTCTTCGAGGTCCGCCCAGGACAGGCGCTGGTGTATTTCGTCAATGACCTTTATCCCGGCGAGGCCCAAGTCTATCTGGACAGTACAGCTGTCGGTATCCTACCACGGAAATCCTACACGGCCGCCATTATCAATCCGGGTTTTCGTCTCGTTTGGGGAAGCAGTGAAGCGCGCTGGTACGAATTCAAAGCGGGGTGGGCCTATCTATTGCGGCTGGTGAAGGCGGGCACATTGTCAAGCGCGTGGGTCACGGACAATCCGGGAATACTCGGGGCGCTCGTTGTCGACAAGAACCTTGTCTATGTGACGACAAATGCAGAGAGGCTGGCGCGGCTGCGCGCCAGAGCTGCGGATTCCTACGGGCAGGCTGTAAAAAAGGCAGGGACCAAGCTTGCGCTACCTTACCGCCGACGTCTGCACGCACTCGATCTGGGTGACGAGAGTCCGGCGACGCTGCAAGCGCAACGCCCCTAATCTCGGATCGGCCAGGGAGCCGGGCCTGGCAAAGCGACAGCGCTCTTCGCTGCTACCATGACGCTCAGCGCGGCGCCCGGAAGCGAACTGTCTCAAGTATCTCGCCGTCTGCACGCACGTCGCAGCTGACTACCGACGAGTACGCCGGGCGCCGTTGGCAGTGCAGGACGACGTCATGACCCTCGTACGTCCCTCTCAGGGTGGTGTTCGCGCCGACTCGGCTGGCGGCGACCGGCACGCCGGCGATTACCAGGACGACCTCGCCATTGCCGGCGCTGCGGCTCTTATAGCTGTATACACGCCAGTCGGAGGTGTCGGAATTACCGCTCGTCGCCCATGCGAGGCCTGGCAAGACGAACACCAGCGCGGCCAGGAGAAAGATTCGTTTCATTGCTAAGTCCCCACAAACTTCCATTACCGGGGGCGATCCCTTTCCCCTGCAAAACGCCCCGCGGGCGCCGGCCTTTCCCTGCCATATTGGGCAGTGCAGCTTCCGTGCCAGCTCGAGAGCTCCCGTGCCCCTTGTCTGGCGCCGCCGACGCTGCCGCTACCCCCCTGATCATCCAGTAACTTTGCCGCCTGCGCAACTACTGGAATCGGTGCAAAAACTGCGTGATTATCACGACTGGAGTAGGAGGGCCGCGCATGGGCTGCTGTCAATATTACTTCCCGACCGAGGGCGGCGCCGGGGCGTTCACGGTTGAGATGCCGCGCATCACCTTCGGGCGCGGTGTGCTGGACGAAGTCGGCGAACGTGCCTTGGTTTGTGGCATCCGCCGAGCGGCGGTTTTCACCGATCGCTATCTTGTCAACGGTGAGCACTTTGCGTGTGCGCGCGCATCGCTCACGGCAGCGGGCATCGATGCGACGATATTTTCCGAGGTGCAGATCGAGCCGACGGATCGGTCGATTCTCGCCGCCGCCGACTTCCTCAAGGACGGCGACTTCGATGGCGTCATCTCGGTGGGCGGTGGCTCGGTCATGGACACGGCCAAAGGAGCGCTGGTCTATGCCACTTATCCGGCAAGTTTCGAAACCTACTTCGGGCCGCCGGTCGGTGCGGGCCAGCCTTTACCGGGGCCGGTGCTGCCGCATGTCGCCTGCCCCACGACTTCCGGTACCGGATCGGAGGCGACCGGCTTGCTGGTGGTTCGCTTCGAGGCCCTGAACACGAAATTCGTCTTCGGCAGTCGCTACTTGCTTCCCAATGAGGCGGTCATCGACCCCGCCTGCACCGACACCCTGCCCCCGACCATCGTCGCCTCCACCGGTTTCGATCTTTTGAGTCATGCGGTCGAATGCTATACCGCGCGCGCTTACACCCGCTGGGCCAAGGTCGCGAAGCCGAACGCACGCCTCATGATCCAGGGCGCGAATCCGTGGAGCGATCTGCATGCGCGCGAGGCATTGCGCATTGCCGGCGCGTACCTCGAGCGCGGTGTGGCCGATGCCTCGGATCACGAGGCGCGCGATAGTCTGAGCTGGGGCGCGACGCTGGCCGGTATGGCCTTCGGCAACACCGGCACGCACCTGGCACACGCCTTGTCCTATGCCGTCTCGCAACAGGCACGCGGTTTTCATCCGCCCGACTACCCCTCCAGTGGGGGCACGTTTGTGCCGCACGGCATCAGTGTCATCGTCAATGCGCCTTCGGTGTTCCGCTACACGGCTGCCGTCGCACCCGAGCGCCATCTGGAGGCAGCCAACTGCCTCGGTGCCGAGACGCGCGACGCGACGCCCGAGGATGCAGGCGAAGTCGTCGCCGCGCGCATTATCTCGCTTATGAAAGCAACGGGTGTTCCCAATGGTATCGGCGGTGTCGGCCTCAAGCGGGAGGATGCGATGGCGCTCGCGGAGTCCACGATGCGCCAACGGCGCGCGATTGGCAATGCCCCGCGGGATACGGCGCTCGAGGATGTGCAGCGGATTTTCGAGCAGGCCATCGCATATTGGTGACAACCGATCCGACTCGAGATCAGTTGGGCAACGGCAAATGCAATCCTTGCGAATGTGTCCGACCTGCATGAACGTTAAACGATAGCTGCTAGGTGCAGCTAATCGCGGTAGCGGAGAGAGTAGACGAGCGGGTTTGTCCCCCTGCCGTGAGCCGCGTAGAATCGGCGAAGCGGATCACACTCTACTTTATGCTTCCTTTGTGCTCCCGCAACGGCGAGCATCCGATCAGGATATTCGACGGTTATTGATGCCCACTAGTGATGGGTGAAAGTCCTGAGGTCACCGCCAGCAGCGAGGACGTACGTACCATGGATAACGACGATCTGGTGAAGGAATTCGAAAAGGCGCAGGGCATCATTAATGGTTATGGTTCCATACTGGAAAAGGCGTTCGCCGTGCCTTACGGGGCGCCGGTATCTTTGTTGCCGTACACCAAAGAGGAGATCAAAAAGGCGATAAAGATGGCGGTGCTGATCCTCAAGAAAGTCGAGCCGGATCCGCAAAAGACCATCGAGCAGCTGAAGATCTGTTATGTACAACTCGCCAACTTCATCGCCGACGACGCCGCCGCGGTGGCTGCCAAGGCGCATGACGCGCTCAATGCGGGCGATCCGTCGAAAATCACGCCGGCAGAGACACAACAGGCCTTGAACGGCGTCGAGCAGATCAGTCAGGAGTTGAAGGTCTTGTCGCAGGAGTTCGAGGACTACGTCGCCAGTCTCGGCTAGCGAGTGACCCGGTGCCGGCCATGCTTCAAGTTGGAGAGCACCCGTGACTACATGCGGGCGTTGCATCAGGCGAGGCGTCGAGGCGCTCCTACTGCTCGGCCTTGCGCTTGCGTCCGTGGCAGGGGCGCAGCAAGGTACAGCGCTCGAAGGGCAGGCACTGGTCAACGCCCTGCGGGCAGGCGGCTATAACATCTATTTCCGCCATGCGGCGACCGACTGGTCGCTCGACGATTACGTCAGCAAGGAAGGTGACTGGGTCAGCTGTGATCCGGACAAAATGCGCCAGCTCGCAGCCGAGGGGCGACGGCAGGCGCAGTTGATCGGCGAGGCCATGCGGGCGCTGCGCATTCCCGTCGGTCGCGTGTTGGCGAGTCCCTACTGCCGCACCGTAGAGACCGCGCGCCTGATGGAACTCGGATCGATAGAGACGACAACAGACGTGATGAACCTGCGTGCGGCGGAGTACTTCGGCGGACGTGAGGCGGTCGCCGAGCGTGCGCGCAAACGTCTTTCAATAGCGCCCGCGAAGAACAGCAACACCGTGCTGGTCGCGCATGGCAACGTTGTCCGCGCCGCAACCGGCGAATACCCTGGGGAAGCCGGGGCTGTCATCTTTCGCCCCGAAACCGACGGCAACCCATCGGTCATCGCGCACATCACGCCACAGCAATGGTCGCGTCTCGCCGCCGAATTCGCGGATCAGCGCTGACACTGAGCAAGGCGTCGCTCGATCAGGGCTGATCCGTGGGGGCGCAGGCTAGGCCGTCTCCTCCGGAACCACGTGATCGGTCATATCCGCTTTCAGCGAA
>CAYGAS010000354.1:0-6712 GCA_964347935.1 uncultured Nitrospiraceae bacterium
CTTAAAGTGTTTCATTCAAAGTGTCTGCTGTGACTGTGTTACCGGGGCCTCTTTGATAGCGAAACACCCCAGGCGGCCTTCAGATGGGGGTTGGTAAGTGGCCGCTAGTCGAAAGCGGACGTTCCCTGAGCAAAAAACATTGGAATAGATACCGGGCGAAGCGTGTTCACGAACGGTACCGATAATCTCTAAGTTACTCCCCGAGTTTCCGCGATTCCCCAAGAGAAAGCGTAACCGGCTGATTGGATCGTGCTTTGAACTCTCGCCAGAAAATTCCGAGCACTGTCATTTGGCTCATATTTCGTTACTAGCTGTATCCGGATCTCTTGGCGCCCGGATTCAGGATACTTCTTCAAAATCTCACCTGACTCGATAAACGCGAGGTAGGCATTGAGCTTGTCCTGTAGGGTTATTAAGTGATTTGGATCATCCCAAGACAAGTGATCTGTAATTGTAAGAATGCACTCCCCGGTCGTTTTGTCTGTACCAATGATGTCAATTACGTGAGTATCGAATACTGACATGATGCTTAACTGGAAATAGATGTACCAGAGTCCGCTGTGGAACTGTAATGCAGGAGCAAAAAGTTATGCTCACAATCAGTGTCGGATTTAATATGTGTTAGCCTGACCGAAAACATTTGTATTTGAAACGCTCATTTTACGCTTCCAGGAAGTCCGCGAAATACGTGCTTTGCGGCAACAGATTGCAACAGGTTTTTGAGCCACGCCCGGTTGGCAAGACCTGGTCACATTAACGGTCACAGTGCGTAATGAGCTCTCGGTCGAACCCTCCGTAACTTGCTGAGTCGCAACAAGGAGCACCGCAGTGCTGATTCAGCGACCACCTGATGCGAGACCAAAGGGTCAATCGCACCCGCGCAGCAATGGACGCTATAGGCCTAGGAGCGGTCAGCCAACCGACTAGAAAAACGACGTGGTGACAGGCAGCGAACGGCCACAAGCCGCCACTCAGACAAGAGCGTTTTTGTAATTAGGACTTTCAGTCTGACACGCCGCCTTCCCCAGGGCATGGGCAAAGCGTTGCCAGTCCTCCCAGTGCCGGTAGGGAATGACCACCCTACCGGCGCTGTCATGCGCTCATCGACTACGGGACCTTGACCGCCTGGATGTCCGCCTGGGTGCCGATACCGAGGCTTTGCGGGAACGACACATGATGTCCGCGCGTGGTGATGTTGTCATCGTGCACGGCAAACCCGACCGTGTAGACCCCGCCTTCTTTGAGAATCTTGTCATCCTGCGGATGACCGGTATTGAGCGGCCGCGTCCAGACCACGGTCCACATGCCGTCTTTCCACTCGCCCTTGACGTTGTTGTTGTCGGCGGCCGACCCGGACGTGCCCGCCCGGGTGATCACATACTCAGGGATCAGATCGCCCGTCTTCCAACCGGCATTGGGATCGAATTTCACCGCGTTTTGCTCCTCGATCAGTGCATAGGGCCTGGAAGGATCGCGCAGGGTGTCCGCCGTCACCGATTTCACACCCACCTTTTTCTCGTCGTACATGAATTTCGGTTGATGCGGGTGCACTTTCTTGTTCGCGTTACTGCTGAACATCTTGTTACCAGCGTCGAACAACCGGTATTCCAGCACGTAGCCATCATCGGCCATGCCGACCGAATTGGAGCGATGCGCCCGCCACTGCATCAGATCGAGAAAACCCCCCGCGGACTTGATCTTGGCGATCTCTTCCGCAGACTTGGTTTTGTCCCAGGAGGGTTTATCATCGGTGCGCGTCGCAGGCAGGTACTTGCGCACATCTTTTTTCTTGAGCTGCTTGCCGAGTAATGGATGCGCCTTGACCGCATCCGCGCTCGCCATCTCGGGCATGTCGCGCTCACTGCTGTGGCAGGTCAGCCAGCACCCCTGCTCCTTAAAAAGCGGCACCTTGCCGTCGTCGAGCATGATGGAAAAGCGGTCCTCGTAGATGGCGGGTTGCGCGCCCGACTGGACCTTTTTGTGCAGTTGCGGATAGCCGTATTGCGCCCACCCCTTACCATCGAAGCGCAGGTGGGGGTGGGCGCGCCCGGGGAAGTTGTTCTTGGTTTTCCACTGGAAGCGCCAGTAAAGGTTCTTGGCGTCATAGGCGGCCTGGACGTTGACGTCGATCGTGCCTTGCTTGCCATCGAGCTTGGCCGGCTCCGGGACAATCTGACCGGAGACAGCTTTATTGCCCATGTCGGCTTCCTTGCCCTGGTGGCAGGTGAGACAGGGTTGGCCCTGGGCGACCATCGGCGCACCGGGATGTGCTGGGCTACGCAGCCACTGAAAGGTCGATTGGGCCGGATAAAAGAGTGTTATCGTCTTTGCGGGCACCTTGGACCAGTCGCTCGGTGCAGCGGCGAGCGCTGCTGTTTGCAGGCTTGCGGCAAAAACGGCCGCCCCAGCCACGACTACAGATCTTCCCATGAGGGCTTCCATGACGAACCTCCTTTACTTAGTCTTCAACCATTGCGAATCTTTCTAAATCATTTAGCAGGGCCAAGGCAATCTGTAATTGATTCAAATCAACGCGGCGACAATCACCCAACGCTAAAGACGGAGGTGGGTGCCGAACGAAGCTGTCTACAACTTCTAACCTGTCGAGCAAAGAACCAAGCGATTCTGCCTTCCGGTCGAATGTCTGCTTAGGGTCGGTAGGCGCCTGACAGAGCTCGGCCGCTTGACCGGCAGCTATCCAGGGTAAAGCGGGCGGCCGAAATCTGACAGGCAGCTTCTGCGCATGGAACGGTCACTCAATCGACCGGAAAAACGATGTGGTGACAGGCCGAGAACGGCCAAATGCAGACATTTAAGCTGGCCGATGATGAGCGGCTCGGTTCAGGAACAAGCAGGGAGCGCTGTTCCATAACGAACCTCAGATCTGGCTCGCCAATGACCGTTTACCCTTGAGCTATCCACCTCTGCACCGCAGGTTGAATTGCCGCTTTGGCGAGGGCATAAAATTCCTCCGGCGTCAGTTGGCCCGTCTCGACCCGACGCGCGAGCATATGAAGGCGCACAAGGGTCACATTGACATCGCCCCCGTGGGCGCTTGCGTCGGCCTGCCCTGCGTTGGCCTGCGGTCTGGGGATAGTCCCACTTCTCGCAATGGTGACGCCCAAACTGACTATGAGCAGGCAAATAAGGGCGCGCATCCAAAGCTCATTGAGGTCTTGCGGGATGATCTGAAAAGTGGGCTCCCGATAAAGGAAATAGTGGATGCACGAGTCAAGCAGCCAAAATGCCAAGGCCAAGACAATTGAGAGCCGTACAATGGCTCTTGGATGCAGTTTCATCGGTTCTCCTCATTGCTATTACTGGACACACGCGTGGCCCAGCCATCCGGCGATACCAGGAAGACACCGTGGTGCGTGGCGAGATAGAGTTGCTTGGAATCTTTTGGATGTACGGCGATGCCGTGGATGTGCGTATTGGCACGAAGCTCGGTGAGCGTTATACGCTCTCCTGCCTGCGCCGCGAGCGCGAACACGAGTAGGAGAAAAAGTAGCGTCAGATATCGACGCGATCGCTTCATCGATGCAGGTCTTCGAAGTTGTTGTCTACGACGACACTCGCACGCCGGACCCACCAAAAGCTGATCGCCGGTACGACTATCCACTGTGCCAACGGCGACAGCCCGGTGCGGAGAACAGGCAGTGTCGGCATGAAGTCTGAATAAGCCCAACCGCTTCGCACCTCCACGTTGAGCCACTCGCTGAAGACTGTATAGAGCACTGCAAACGTGATCGCGAGCGGCGCTACGTGGACAAAGCGCCGGGCGGGCCATCGAGCATCCCCGACCAAAACCAGAGCAGCGAGCAGGGCGATGGCAGCGATAAGAACGTCACCTGCGGTGCAGTGGAGCACCGCAAAGGCGATTTCCCCGGTAGTTCCTTCAGTCCAGATCGTATAGAGCGGGAGCTGCGCGAACTCCCAGATAAGGCTTCCGATGGCCACCGCCACCATGTAAGCACGCACCGCCGCAAGCCATGTTGGGTTCCACAAACCGTACGCGCCTTGTCGCAAACCATTCATTCTTTTTTCAGCGTCCGGTAAAGCGAGACACCACCGAAGACGAGCACGCCCAAGCTTAAGAATGCAATGGCGGCCCATATCGAGATGGACTTCGCTGTTACGCCGGGGTCGCGCTCGGCGGACAGTTTCACTTCGTCGTGCTCCCCATGTAACAGGGCACCGGCATAAATAATAAGACTTACAGGTTCGAAACTGAGCCCGTGATAGCGCGCTCGCAGGTGCCCGCTCTGGTGGATCAAATGAGTGACGACGCCGTGCATCTGTTCGCCCTCGCCCGTCAGCACAAACTCAAGCCCATACTGCTTGGCGAGCGTGATTGTGGTATTGGGAGCTCCTGACCCCTGGTAGAGAAACACCCAGTTCGCCGGATCGAGGCCGTAGGTGTCCGCGTGGCCGCGCATCGCAGCCGCGGTCGCCTCGGCGTCTTCCGTATCGGTGGCAATGGAGACGAACTGCACCTGCTCGCGCATCGGCGTCTGGTTGATCTGCGCCTGGATCGAGGCAATCAACCGGCTGTGCAGCGGACACTCCTCCTTGCAGCGCGCGTAGACGAAGTTGAGCACAACGACCTTGCCCTTGAAGTCCTCCAACCTCACTTGCTTTCCGTCAGCATCCTCCAGCGTGAACGTGGGGGCAGGCTGATTCATCACCTGCATGTATCTCTCATTCTTGCGTAGATCATCCTCAACAGACTGCAGAGAGTGCGCAAGCGCGGGCATCGTAGCGCCATTCATCAGCAGAAGCGTACAAAACCCAACAATAAACGTTGGCCCATGCATCTGCTGTGTTTCGAATTTGGCTGGCGCCCTCATGGACCATTTCGGGTTGCTACGCCTCATCGACTGATGTTCTTACGCACCGTACTTCTCTTCTATGTCTACGTTTGGGCTTACTGACACCGGTCGCTCTAAGAACAGAATACACACTTCAGCATTGCTTCTTTATGAACGCGCTGATCTCTTCAGGTCCGGCAAACACCACGAACCCACGATCGCCCCTCATCCCCGCCCGCACGATCGCGGGTTTACCCTTGTGGGGGCCGTCCTGGCTTGAGTCCGTTTTGAAACGCAGGTTGAACTCCCAGAAGGCGAACGTTTCGCCGCTGCCTAGGGTGACGAAATAAGCGTCACCACAGTAGCGCATGGCTTCCACTTGCTGCTTGGGGGTCAGCTCTTTCAGATTGAGCGCGGGCCGACTCCCCGTCTGACCCATCATGCCTCCGCCTTGCGCCGTATCGCCCTTGGACGGCTGTTCGTTTGACGCCACTTTAAGGTAAGCAATCAGATCCTGCCGTGCCTGCGGGTTTTCAATCCCTGCGAACCCCATGTAGTTGCGGGGAATAAACTCACGCGGATTTTTCAACCAGGCATCGAGCGACTCGGCGTTCCAGGTGACGTTGGCATTCTTCAGGGCCTTTGAATAGCGGTGAAAACCCCGGGCGGTTCCCGCTTTGCGGCCCCAGATATGGGCCAGGCTGGGCCCGGTGAGGTGGCGATCCGGTTCAAGCGAATGGCACGCCTGACACTGCCGAAATACTTGCGCGCCTTGGTTCGCATCGCCCGCCGCGTGCGATCGCACGGGCGTGATCACGACCGCCATCAGCACAAGCATTCCAATCAGACTTCGCATCTTTTGTTCTCCAAATCTCGTACATGTGAAAAGGCGGTCTCAGTCACGCGTGGTCGCTGCCCACCGCACACGCGCAGATGCCGTGGACACGGTGCAGTTAAAGCGGCGAGACCCGCTTAAGTGGCGATGAGGGCCTTGGGAGGAAAGGGGTCGGGGCTCACAGACCAGTCGGCTCGCCCAAACACAGGTGAACCAGGGAGCAGCGGCACGGACAGCGTGTCGCTTATGGCCGATGCCCCAGCTACCATGGGGGCGCCCGTGCACAGATAGCAGCAGTAGGCAACCGCTGACATATCGTCTGAATTGCAGCGCCCGCCATCGTCAACACTCATGCAACTGCATCCCGGCATGGGCAGCGTCGACATATTCCACGCCTGCGCTAGCTGTGGGTACGCCCACAGCGAAAACAGGAGGGTCAAGACCGAAAGAGATCGGACAGTCGCTAAGCGCACGCGCTCAGATTATGCTTGCTGATCAGTCAGCGTCAAGCGCGTCGCATCACTCGCAGGGTCGAAGACTGTCTGCGCCCGGTTTAGCTTCCGCCGCGCACGTCAACTAAAAGCCATTCGAACAGCCAGTATTTCTCAAATGCCACCTTGCCCAGATTCAGCGTACGGTTCGGCATGCGCAGTCTGATCTGCGGAACGGGCTCGGCATAGAAATTACCTTTGCCGAATCCGGCCTTGCTGTGACCGGTCTTGATGAAGCATTCGCATTCGCCTTCGTGAGCGTCCCCAAGGCGAGGAGCTGTCTCGGGTGTATTGCGGGGTGTATCCAGTGTTGTGCAAGTCCAAGCCGGGCGTCGCTAAATTGGGCCCTAATTCGTAGTTCTTTAGGGGCCCGAAGGCTTCATGGGTACACACTGATTGGACCGATTCGATCTGCCTCGGCGAGCGCCTAGGTTGCCCATGCCTCCATAGTTTCACGCGGCAGCTGAGAGTTTACTGCCGCGTTGGCCGAGCGAACAGACTCACGAGAAACGGCTGGATATTTCGTTACCGGTGTCGCGTAATTGATCTGGTAGGTGACGGCCGTTTGCCTTTGT
>CAYGAS010000355.1:0-1784 GCA_964347935.1 uncultured Nitrospiraceae bacterium
TGGCGATTCTGGCGCAGGTGCAGGAGTGGAAGCAGATCGCCGCACGTGTGGAGCAGCTGCCACCTGATCTGCCTATGCCTTTTGTACGTTGGGCACTGGGGCAGGCCGCTGACGCGCAGTTAGCCGCAGAAGCTGGTGCGGCCGCACGCAAATACCTGCGCCGCCTACTTTGGACAGCCGTGCCCGAGCCCGGGCAGCTCGAGCAATGGCGCCGCATGGTCATTCGCAGCTACCTGCTCGACGATAATGTCGCCGATGCACATACAGCGTTGCTGCGTTACAAGCAAGATTACCGAGCAAATAATGATGCCTGGAAGCTATTGCATGCCAAGGTGCTGCTCCGCGCCGGCCGCAACAAGACGGCATTGGACGTCCTGCAAGATACCCGGTCTCTCGAGGGCAAGATCTTGCGGGCACTGGCGGGTATGCGATCGGGTATCCACAAAGCTCCAGCAGCGAAGGCGCAGGGACTGAAGCTCGTCGAAGCGACGAAAGACAAGCCTGAGCTGCAGCAGAAGGCGTGGGCACTCGTGGCCGAAGCCGCGGCGCGTGCGAACGACGATGTCTACCGCGTCATCGGGCTTGAGCGGACCATCGTTTTGCTCGGTGACACCCAGCCCAGTGAGCGAATTTATAAAGTAAGCGCGGACGAGCTGTGGCAGGCCTACGAGTGGCTAGCAGAATCCTTGGGTAATCGCTTGCATCTGCTGGTCGGCAACGATCAGGCTTGGTTGTTGCAGGCGCAGTATTTCGAGAGCGAGGAAAAGGCCTATTCGCGTGCGCTCTACGCGTTCCTCACGCGCCGCGGCGCCTTGCCGGCGACACGTGAAGAAGCCCACAAGCGCCTCACGGCATCGTTGTTGACCGACGGCGGTGCACCGGTGGTGCAATCGTTGTACACGCGCTCGAAGCGCTTTAGTAGTCTCGATGCCATCCCGGCAGCCGTACGTTATCAGCTTGCCGATATGGCGTTGAAGCGCCGTGACGTACATTTTGCCGCACGTTTGCTGCAGGGGCTCGAGCGCGCGCCGGAAGGCGAGGATCCCGATCAATGGGCGTTGCGCCGGGCGCGGATACTCATTTACGCCGGTGATTTCAAACGCGGAGCGGTCTTTCTCAGTCAGATTCTCGACAACAAACGTGCGCTCGATCCCGCATTCGCTGATCGGTATCTGCAGGTGTTGTTCGATCTGCAAGCGGTCGATAGACACGCCGAGGCGTATGTGCTGCTGGACGCGGTGTATGCGCTCGTTGAGGACCCGCGGCAGCAACGCGAGATACTTTACTGGATGGCTGACTCCCGCAACGCGCTTGGCGAATATCAGAGCGCGGCCGAGCTTTACTTGCGTTCGGCGCACTTCCGGGGAGGCAACGGCAAGGATCCGTGGGGCCACAGCGCGCGCTATCAAGCCGCCGAGGCCCTGAGCAAGGCGGGGTTGGTGGCTGATGCCCGGGGCGTTTACCGTCAACTTCTGGACGAAACCGCCGATCAGCGTCGCCGCGCGGTGCTCGAGCGTCAGTTACAACAGCTTTGGCTGCGCCAGCATCAGAATGCTGTGCAATGATCGCGACGCGATTCGGATGGCCGCGAGTAATGGAGTGCGAACCAACGCTGAGCCCCCTTATCAGCTCAGACATCGATGGCAGACAGGGTGAGCCAGACAACCGCGCTCGGCGCAGCCCGGTGCATCGCACATGAATGAGGCCGATGGGCGCATCGTCGAGCGGTTCATCGATGTGCTGTGGATGGAACACGGACTGAGCGCCAACACGCTCAGTGCTTA
>CAYGAS010000356.1:0-14911 GCA_964347935.1 uncultured Nitrospiraceae bacterium
CTCATTTTGCTCGGAGCGGGCGGGGCACTGGGGTGGCTCGGTTCACGATTCGCCGTCGCGCGGCATTTGCGCGACATAGAGCCTCGCTAAGCCATTGATAATAAATGGACAAGATAGCCGGTGGCGTCGGGGCAACGGGGAACTTTAGGCCGATTTGGCACTCTTAGGGTGCGAGTGCTAAAATCGCGTGAGCTATAGAATGGCTGCACCTAGTAGCGGAGGTTTTTTCCACGATGAGTCAGACTTTGCCCATTCCGGTGTCGATCACCGACGCCAGTTTGGCCACCTATATCCAGGCCGTCAACGCCCAGCCCGTGCTGAGCGTCGGCGAGGAACACGACCTTGCGCTGCGGTATCGCCGTGAAGGAGATCTGGACGCGGCGCGTTTGCTGGTGCTGTCGCATTTGCGCTATGTCGTGCGCATTGCGCGGCAGTTCACCGGTTATGGCCTACCCCAAGCGGATCTGATCCAAGAAGGCAACATCGGCCTGATGAAGGCCGTTAAGAACTACGACCCGACGCGCGGTGTGCGACTCATATCCTTCGCTGTGCATTGGATCCGTGCGCAGATTTACGACTTCATTCTACGCAACTGGCGCATGGTCAAGATCGCAACCACGAAGGCGCAGCGCAAGTTGTTTTTCAATCTGCGCAAGAACCGCACGCGCCTGGAGTGGTTGAAACCGGAAGAGGTCAATGCCATGGCCCAGACTCTCGACGTCTCCGCCGAGACCGTCCAAGAGATGGAGTCACGCATGAGCGGTGCCGATGTTCCCTTCGATGGCGACGACGAGAACGATGACGATCAACCCCGCACGTCTCCCGCGGGCTACTTGCAGGATATGCGTTTCAATCCCGAGACCTTGGCGACTGCGGCCAATAGCGAAACGGCACGCCATGAGAACCTGACCGTGGCACTGACAGCGCTTGACGCGCGTAGCCGCGACATTATCAAGCGGCGCTGGCTGGACGAGGACAAGCCCACCTTGCATGAACTCGCCAGGGAGTATGGTGTTTCCGCTGAACGTATCCGTCAGATTGAGAAAAAGGCACTCACCACGATGAGGAGCAGTCTCGTCGCCTGATCCCGCCACATCTGACTCAGACAAAAAAGCCTCCAAGCGGAGGCTTTTTTGCTTCAGCCATGCAACAAACCGACTGAAGTCTTGCGCCTTCCAACGACATACGCGCCGCGATCCTCAGGTTTCGATAATCGTCCACGCCGCTCGCCTGGCCGCGCGCCGCAGTCGCCGATCCGGACACACGGCGACGGGGCAGCCAACCTCATTCAGTAGGGGCAGGTCATAAGCACGATCGGCGTAGGCAGTGCATTCGGTCAAGGCGAAACCGAACTCTGCACACAGTTCTGCGGCAATGGTGACTTTATCGCGGTAAAACGGGTGGCGTACGGGCGGGTTGGCGCTAAAGACTGCGTTATCTTGCGCGCAGACTGTTGCCGCAACAACGTCCGCACCCACTGAGGCGGCGAGGGGGTGTACCAGAAAGTCCGGTGCACCCGAGAGAAGCATCACGGGCGCGCCGCACGCACGGTGTGCTCGCAAGCGCTCCAGCACCGAATAGCGCACGCCGCATGCTACCCGCTCTTGCACGAAGACAGCAGCCGTGCGGGTGATCTCGCTGACCTCCAGGCCGGCGAGATAGGCCTTGTTCTTGATCGGCGCTAGCCAGCCGTAGCGCACGCCATAGCGCAGAAAAAAATGCAGCCCGGCGGCAATTTGTCGTGGGCCGAGAAGGCGCTCGTGCCACAGATAAGCGACGAACAGCCGTTCGATACTCGGGCCTTGAATCAAGGTCCCATCGACATCGACGAGTACACAAGCCACTCGCTAGTCAGATCCCAACGAGATTCATCAGAAAACGATCGATGCCGCTTTCATAGCGCCGCCCCGTTACCAACAACGTGTCGTTATGCGTGCCATTGATTTCGAAGAAATCTTTCGGCGGTCGAGCAGTTTCAAACAAAACGCGACCATGCTCGAGCGGCACGATGTCGTCCTCCCGGCTGTGTACCACGAGTACTGGACAGCTCACACGCCTCAAGTAGTCCCTGGTCGTGTAATGAAAGCGCGTCAGCCAGCGTACGGGCATAAACGGATAGAACCTTGCCGCCAGATCAGGCACGCTGGTGAATGCAGAGTCGATAATCAGCGCACGCGGTGCGTAGCGACTGGCAACGTAAGCGGCGATAGCGCCACCCAGCGAGCGCCCGAATAGAAGGATCTGAGATGGCGGTACACCGCGATTTTCGGTCAAGAAACGCCAGGCCGCTTCGGCGTCACGATATGTACCGATCTCGTCGGGTCGCCCGGCGCTGCGACCATAGCCGCGGTAATCGAAGATGAGCGTACTTAAACGCAGGCGGTTAAACACCTGTAGCGAAAGCATTCGATGTGACATATTTCCTGCGTTGCCATGGAAGAAAAGCACGACTGCCCGTTCGTTTTTTGCCGGCACATACCAACCGGAAAGTGCGATGCCGTCCTGTGTATTGAAGGTCACGGATTCGTAGCGCAGCCCGAACTGCTCGGGCGTGGCGACCAATTGTCTTTCCGGGTAGTAGACAAAGCTGCCTTGATAGAAATAAAGCAACCCCGCGAAGGCAGCGTAAGCCCCCACGAGCGTCAAAACGACCAATATGAAGGTGTTCCACATATAATGGGGAATCACGGGCGAAACACTACAAATCAGGTGCGGATAGCGAGCACGTGCACGCCTTCCGCCCAGCGCAGCCAGCCCTATGTTTGCAGCTGCCCAGGCCGGTAGCAACCGGCTCAGAGGGCGGTTGAGAAAAAGCTTTTATGGGTGCGAAATTAGGTATAGTTTAGGGTCATTCCTGCGGGCTTAGGAAACGTCATGCAGAGCTTTAAAGTCGGACATGCAAGCGATCCCGACTGGCAGCGCGCAAGCCAATCCTGCCTGGCTCAAATCGGCGACGTACCACATCCCTTCACCCTGGGGTTCTTGTACGTGACTGATGCGCTTGCCGCACACTTGCCGGACATCCTCAACTCCTTCAAAGCCGCCACCGGCATCGAACACTGGGTCGGCACCCTCGGTATGGGCATCTGTACCACCGGGCAGGAATATTTTGATCAACCGGCCATCGCTGCGATGGTGACTGCCTTTCCGGAAGACTCCTTTCGGGTGTTCCCGACTATCGACGCCAATCTGCACGAGTTCGTGCGCGACCAGAGCGAGTGGTATTCGAAGGCAGACGCGCACTTCGCGATCGTGCATGTCGATCCGCGTAACTCGAACATCCCGATGTTTATCGCAGCGCTAGCGGACGAGATCATAAGCGGTTTCTTGGTCGGCGGCCTCACCTCGTCGCGCAGCGCTTATTTCCAGATCGCGGAACAAGTAACAGAAGGAGGCATCTCCGGCGTATTGTTCGGCGGCGATGTGCAGGTCATCACTGCGCTTACTCAAGGTTGCTCGCCGATCGGCAAGTCGCACGTAATCACCGAATGTGATGCGAATGTAGCGATCTCCTTAGATGAACAACCGGCGCTTGATGTCTTTCAGGAGGACGTCGGCGAGTTAATTGCCCGTGATCCGCGTGGTGCAGCCGGTCATATCTTTGCCGCACTTCCGATCCGGGGATCCGATACGGGCGATTATCTGGTAAGACATCTCACCGGCTTCGACCCGGAGAGGAAGCTGTTGTCAGTGGATGAACTGCTTGAGCCCGGCCAGATGATAAAGTTTTGCCGACGCGACGCACAGAGCGCCTACCAGGACATGCTGCGTATGCTTGAGCGTATCAAGGGGCGTCTGACCGGTCCGCCGCGCGGCGGCCTCTATTACTCCTGTGTCGGGCGGGGGCCCAACCTATTCGGTCAGAATTCGGAGGAGCTCCGGACCATTCAGGGTCAGCTTGGTGATTTTCCGCTCGTGGGCTTCTTCTGTAACGGCGAAGTCTCACATAACCGGCTTTACGGTTATACTGGGGTATTAACCGTTTTTATCTGAATCACGTCAACAGCGAAAATCTGCCGTGGAACTCGTCCTAGCGCCATTTTTCTTCTTCGACGAATACGGTGAAGAAAAGCGCGAACGCCTGACTGGCATCAAGGTCGAAGACATTTCCAAAGAGGAGCGGCGGCTCTTTTGCGCGACTTGTCGTAACCTCATTACGAGCCAGGACGATCGCATCAGCGTGCAAGGCGGGCAGGAACACACCTTCACCAACCCTCATGGCTATGTGTTTAACATCGGCTGTTTTCGCGACACGCGCGGCTGTGCTCACATTGGCGATCGCATGTCGGCCTGGAGTTGGTTCAGGGGTTTCACCTGGCGCGTCGCCTTATGCGGCGACTGCAACATACATCTGGGCTGGCTGTTCGAGGCGCCGGACGAGCGATTCCACGGCTTGATTCTCAGCAGACTCACCTCAGTCCATTAAAACACGCCGGCTCTAGACCGCCTCAAGCGAAGTAAAAACGGGCGAGAACTTCTTCGATTTTTCCTCATAAAGATTTGCTGTTGCATTTCTGCTTGCCAGAGAGCAGTATTCTCATAATCAACAGCAGAATCGGACCCGTTGCCATGGTGGCATGTATCTGCAATGGAACTGCTCATAGAACCGCTACTGCATTAGCGCGTATGCATTTGCGAGTCGCGCTCGTTCTTACATTCATCCCCATATTTCTTGTTCGCCCGCTTTTTGCTTCGGACACCGCTGGCCTCGCCTATGTCACTAACTGCAGTGACAATACGGTCTCCAGTTACGACATCGACAGTGAGACCGGTCAGCTACGGCGTGTCGATGAGGTGGTGGCGGGGACGTGCCCGCTCAGCGTCACCGTGCATCCGTCGGGCCAGTTCATTTACGTGCAGTCTGCCGAGTCTGATTCATTATCACTCTACGCGGTCGACGCACAGACGGGGACCCTAAGCGCCGTCACCAAGATAGCGACCGGGCAAGGACGCACGCCCGGGCAGGCAATCGTCCATCCGTCTGGCAAGTTCCTTTATGTTGCGAACCATGGCGCCAATACGATTTCGGTCTACGGACTCGACCCGAAAACCGGCATGCCCACCCCTGTCGACGGTTCGCCATTCCCCGCAGGGGCTCCACCAGGGGCGCTTGCCGTGCATCCCGGAGGCCAATTTCTCTACACGGCGAATTTCGATGCTTGGAGCATTTCGGGTTACGCCATAGATCAGACGACCGGTGCTCTGGCGCCGATTCGCGGCTCGCCGTTTGCGGCGGGTGCCTATCCCCGATCGATCGGCATCCATCCAAGCGGCAACTTTGCTTATGTCGCGAACTTTGGTTCGCACGATGTGTCGGCCTACCGGATCGACGCAGCCACCGGTGCTTTGCACGAGGTAAGGCCGCGCGTGTCGGCGGGAATAAAACCCGGCTCCCTGGCGATTCACGATAAGTTTGTTTACGTCGCCAGTATGCGCACACAGGATATCACCACCTATCGCATTGATCCGAAAACGGGCGCGCTGAAAAAAGGACAGTTGCGGGTGAAGACGGCCGGCTGGCCGGAAGGCATTGCCATATATCCGCGCAGGAAAGCCATCTACGCGACTAGTTATTACGACGAAGAGGTCTTGGTGTCGGCCTTCGCGCTCAACGAGGAGACAGGCGCGTTGACACCGGGACGGCCGCTGCGCCACGGCAAGTTCAATCGACGGTCCTATTACGCCGGCGTGACGTTGAGCGCCCCTCCGACCCCACCGTTGGCACAAGGCGCGCTGCGTGTCCTTCTGGGAACGCCGGTTGCCGCGCCTCCAGTTCCCCTGCAGGTGGCGCTGATCCTCGATGCCTCAAACAGCATGTGGGGCCAAATCGAGGGGGGACGTAAGATTGACCTGGCGAAAAAGGCGCTCACTTCTCTCATTCACGACCTGCCGCCTAACAGCAACGTTTCACTGCGGGTCTACGGCCACCGCCAACCGAAAGAGTTAAAAGACTGCCAGGATTCGACGCTGCTTGTGCCCACCGGCCCGCTGAACAAGGTCAAGCTCATCGAGCAGGTACAGGCGATCACGCCGCGCGGCATGACACCGCTGGCGTATTCCTTGAAACAAGTGTTAACCGACCTCGGCACTGCGCCGGGCGAAAAACTCGTGATCTTGGTGTCTGACGGCAAGGAGAGCTGCGGCGGCGATCCGGTGGCGGCTGTCAACGCGCTGCGGACCCAGGGGGTCGACATGACGCTCGAGGTCGTCGGGCTCGCCATCGCAGATGCCGACACCAAGCGCCAGCTCGACAGTATCGCCACGCTAGCGCGCGGGCGCTACCGCCCCGCCAAGGATGAATCGGAACTCAAAGCCGCCCTCGCCGACGCCGCGCGCCTCGCGTTCACCGTCGAGGACCAAAACGGCATGGGCGTGGCGCGTGGGATGATCGGCAGCGAACGCTTGTGTCTGGAGCCCGGCAATTACCGCATCCGGGTGCGCAGCCCCACGCGCACCTACACCTTCACCAATGTCGCCGTCGCTCCGGGTCAGCAGACCCACGTCACCCTGGTCCCCAAAGACGAAGCGCTCAGCAAAGCCACCAGCCGCAGCGAGAACCTTATCCAGCCCTGCCCTGTCCCCAGCAACCTCGCCGAAGGCGCGCGTACACAATAGTTTTCTCGCGACCTCCTTCAAGCGGAGGTTCGGCCTTCATGGCACAAACCAATGAATGTGACCGCAACTATCACAGACAACGCACATCGCTGTCTTGTTCATTCACTCAACATTAAAGAAAGTCGCACCGCGGGTATCTAATTGAGCCTGGTGCCGCCAAACATAATCATACCCGCAGATCTGGTACTGAAGTGGTGGCCCATGAATATCTACAGTTGTAACTTCCTTATGGCCAACGACACCCTTATTACCGAGAAGATTCCTTAACCAATTCATTTTACAAAACCTAAACTATCAAACTAAATCAGTGCGGGATTTTTGCACGTAGGTGTTAAGCGAGATCTTAGAACGCGAAACCTTCCGCTCCTAGCCCACAAGCAGACGCATGCGGTAAACAATACTACACAAACCATCGCCAAAAATACTGTGTACTCGCGCCAGAACCACGTCTCGCGGACGCGGCACTTGCAGGGTTTGCCATCCGTTTAGAGTCACCGCATGTGCGCCGAGCCGCTCCTGCTGTTGTTCGTATGATTTCGAGTGGAACTCCTTCGGATTCATTGGCGGTTGTATTCGACAGAATAGCTGAATGCCACCGTATATAATGAATGGCAGGAGGACCGGGGTACCGGCGCTCACCGCGATAGCTCGCAACATAGAGTAGCTATCGATGTTGGTGATTTCGGCGCTCTAACGATCGAGCTCAGCCGCAGCGGGCCGCCAAGCGGCTTGCTGACGGTTGCGGTGGCTCGTTAGAGGTCCGTGGCAGCTATAGTCCCAACAACTCGGCCTTGCGGACGAGCGTCTCAGCTTGCCGAATGGCCGGCATATAAAGCGCTTTGCCATCAAGAATGACTACGCCGCCTTCCTTGCTTCCCTGGGCGGCACGCAGAATGCGCCTCGCCCTTTCGATTCTCTCTGCTGAGGGTGTAAAAGCCGCATTTGCCAATTTCATTGCTGCGTTGTCGTTGCCCCACTTACCCTCGCATCCCAACACCGCGGCGCGGCGGGCGGCGGCCGAAAACCCTTCCGGATCCTCGGGATCCAGAAACGGCCCGTCAATGGGTCGTAAACCATGGGCTCGCGCCGCGATCACTAGGCGGCAAATGGCGTAATGCCACACGTCGCCCCAGTGACGTTCACGAGCGCCGGTCGCATCGCGGTCGGTCAGGGTGCTGTAATCCGGGTGAGGGCCACCAACGACTCTCATTTCCATTTCCAGCGACGCCGCATAATCGTTCTCGCCCAAGTGCAGTGATTCGTTTCTCGGGCTTGCTCCAGCGATCTCGTTAATGTTTGCCATGCCCTGCGCTGTTTCGATCATGATCTCGAAACCCAGGCGCTTCTTACGGTTTTTTGCTTGTTCGATTTGGGTGACGATCACGTCCACGGCGTAGATATCGGCGGGTGTCCCCGCCTTCGGGATCAGTAGCAGATCGAGCCGCTCACTGTGGCCTTCGAGTACGTCGACCAGGTCCCGATACATATACGGCGTGTCGAGCCCGTTAATACGCATCGAGAGCGTCTTGTTCCCCCAGTCGAAGTTGTTCAGTGCTTCCAGCAGATTCCTTCGAGCCATGGCTTTCTCACCGGGCGGGACGGCGTCTTCAAGCTCAAACAGAACCACGTCAGCGTCTGACGCAGCCGCGGACGCAAAGGAGTCCGGCCGCGTCGTCAGCACAAACAGCTGGCTTCGATTGAGTCTGAGCGGTGCTCGCCCGATAGCAGTAAAGCTCATGTCGTCGCCTCCCATACAAGCCTAAACAACTGGTGAACTTTTGGGGACCTCTAACGTGACGGTTCAGCGGCGGCGGAGCGCCGTCTGCTGTAAGCGATGGTTAGCTGACAATTTCGCATGCTTACGTAGCTAATTCAGTTAGGCTTTATCACAATGCTATGCGCTGAGGCCAAGTGCGCAGAACAGTGCGAGCGGATACTATTGAGGGTCAACACAACTGAAACTCGATGCATCTCGAGTATCGCCTTTGCCGTCATACTTGGCGATCTTTGGATAGGCACAAACCGGCCTTGAGCCAGTGGGCTGCATTTTTTCATCCAGCCATAATGCAGTAACTTGTTCTGGTGCTTTGCCGGTTTCAAACCACTTGTCGATCTCTGTTAAGAAATTCACAAATGAGGGGCCAGGTCCACCAAAACAGTGTTCAACGCCGGGCATCATGAACAGACGCACATCGTCGGCCGCAGTCTTGTCATGTGCCAGAACATCATCAAAATATCCGACAACCGCTTCTCCTGGAGCGGCAGCATCCGTCCAGCCGGAATAGATGATCAACTTGCCGCCACGTCTACGAAAAGCGGACAGATCAGGATCGGTGGCATTAAGCGTTTCCGCAACCCGCTCCGAATCTTTAAGTAGCGTATCAAAATCATAATTTCTATATGTCCAGTCCGGGTCGTTGTAAACAAAGTACTTCATGATCCCGTTGCCGAAACCGTAAAAAGCACTGGGGGAAACCGGCGCCTCGAAACCGCCAACGTCCACACCACCCTGGAACTCATCCAGATCGGCCTGATATTTCAGGCCCCCAGTCAACCAGCGCAGCCAACCACCCAAAGCGGTTTCGCCGCCAAAGGGAAAACCATAAAACAATGAATTTCCTTTGGAGTCTTTGGGCCCATCATAGATGACCTTGACAGCCGCCAGTTGCTCCTTGCTCAGGCAACTATCGGTTTTTTTGCCTTCGCAAAGCAAGGTAGACACGTCAAATTTGCACTGCCGCGGGTCGTTGAGGATACCGTCTTTAATCCCGTCCTGTTCATCACACATAGCAAGATAGGATGACTCGATCAGTTCCTGTTCTTTAGGGCCAACCACGGCCGCCTGCAGATTATTCGGGTCAGGATACATGGCCTGGTTTATCTGTGTTGCCAGTGCAGCAAGCCCCGGAGCCCAGTTAAACGCTGGCGCGCCAGCAACGATGCCGTCGAAATCTTCTGGGTAACGTTGCGCCGCCATGAAGCCCTGACCACCGCCACGGGAACAACCGGTAAAGTAGCTACGGGCAATGTCAATTTGATAGTACGCTTTGGTCAATGCCTTCGCCGTCACCGCGGTACGATGTACCGCCTGGTGGCCAAAGTTGACCAGGCGTTCCAGGTTATTATGCGCCCAGCTGGCATCCAGAGGATGCCCTATATGGCCGGTATCGGTGCCGACCGTGGCATAGCCGGCTTGCAACGATCCAAACATCAGTGACGTATTCATTACCGAGCCAACGAAACCACCGCCACCGCCCATCACGAACTTGCCGTTCCATGTTTCAGGAAGCAGCAATTCAAAATGAATCTCCGGTCCGATAACACCGGCAACCTTGCAGTGTGGTGCTGGAGCCGCTTCCCTGGATACCGTAGTAATGGTTACCTCCGGTAACGACAATAACGATTCCGTTTTGCATACAGGCTGTGCATGAAGCGGTGAATGAAACAGTGCAAGCCCAATTAATGTTGGGTTAATCAAGAAAAACGGCTTTTTCACTTCGTGGTTGTCTCTTTCGTTTGAGCAGCTAAGTAGATATAGACGCATGAACATTGAGCTTATAACACAGACAGAATAGGCTCCATTTTTGAATTTCCATCAACGAACAATAACTTATGGTCGTAATGGATACATGCCTAGCTGCATGATAGGCCGAACCTCACCGTGGTTACCCGCCCCCTAACTCAAGCCAAACTCGTGAGGCGTCTAGTCCCAGTACGACCGTGAAGGGTGAGGTGTTTCGAGCTTTTGCGCCTTGCGCCGAGCCGAACACCCCCGCCCCATCCCTCCCCCATCAAGGGGGACGGAGTGTTTTTGGTTTTCCCGCCCCTTTACTCAAGCCGAGTGCCGCGCGCAGCCGAAAGGCGGGCGCGAAGCGGCCGGGCAAGGACCCCGGCGTTCGACGCCGGCACAGGGAGGTGCCGTCGGAAAACCCCTTGAGGTAAGCGCGGCGCGAGGGAACCCCGCAGCGGTCTATGCTGCGGGGCGCAGAGTCAGGGGAGCGTTTCTTTGCGTCCTTTCTTGTCGCCACAAGAAAGGACGTCGGCTGCCGGGCCAAGACCCGGCTCATACACTGTCGCCGCAGGCGACTCAATACAACGCGCTTTGCAGCGCCTCAGTAATAAAGACGCGGTAGTGATCGATGAGCAACAAAGCGAACAACAATGCGAGATACTGGATCGAGTAAGCAAAAGTCCGCCGCGCGAGCGAGTCGCTGTAGTTCCGATACAGCCGCCAGGCATAGTAGAGAAAACCCGCATTTAACGGCACCACGCCGAGCAGATAAATCCAGCCGCTCATCTGACTGGCAAATGGCAGCAGTGTGACGGCCACGAGCAAAATCGTGTACAGCAACACGTGCAGGCGCGTGAATCGGGCGCCGTGGGTGACGGGTAGCATCGGAATGCCCGCCTCGGCGTACTCGTACCGACGGTAAAGCGCAAGGGACCAGAAGTGTGGCGGCGTCCAGACAAAAATAATCAGGAACAACAACAGCGCGTCGCTCGCAATTTCGCCGGTCACCGCCGTCCAACCGAGCACCGGCGGTGCGGCACCGGCGGCGCCGCCGATGACGATGTTCTGCGGCGTACGGCGCTTGAGAAAAACCGTGTAAATGATCGAGTAACCGATCAAAGACACACACGTTAGCACGGCCGTCAACACGTTGATGCCGACCCCGAGGATCAACATCGACCATGCGCCCAGGACGGCAGCAAACACGATGGCCTGACGCGAGCTCAACTGCCCTGTCGGCAACGGCCGGGCACGCGTGCGCGCCATGAGCGCATCCGAGTGCTGCTCGACGAGGTGATTGATCGCCGCCGCCGATGCGGCGGCGAGCCCAATGCCAAACGTCGCCAGCAGTAATGTCGACCATGGCACCATCGCTGGCGTGGACAGAAACATGCCGACAATGGCGGTGAACACGATCAGCGAGACCACCCTGGGTTTGGTCAGCTCGAGGTATTCGAGCAAGACGCTCGCAGTGGTGCGCCTGCGCAGCCGCGCCGCTAATACTGCCGGTGTGTCAGTTTTCATGCAGCACTCGTCGTTATTAGCCGAGACGGGGACGGGTCGCATGATATAGCGTGACCACGGTCAACAACAAGAGCACGCCGATAACGCTGTGCGCCAGCAACAGGCCGATCGGCAACTGGTTGACCACGGCCATGATCCCGAAGCTGACCTGGAGCAACAGCAATATCAACATGACCAGCCCGTAACGGCACAGCGTGCCACCATTGCCTGTGCAAAAGACATGCGTCGCCAACCAACCGACGTACAGCAATGCCAGCAAGGCGCTGAGCCGATGCATCATGTGCATGGCCGTGGCCACCGGCACGGGCAATATGCCGGGAACCGATTGTGTGAGCCGGGATGGCGCGAAGGCTTGCTCCAGATCCATCTCCGGCCACCACGACCCCTGACAGGTGGGAAACTCCGCGCAGGGCAGGCCGCCCTGACTAACGCTAGACCAAGTGCCAAGCGCGCTCGCCAGCACCAGCAGCGCAATGGCCACCAATACCCGTATGCGCAGCGCGCGGGTCGGGCCGGAGTCGATGGCCGGCGACCGCCAAAGCCGCTGCCCGCGCAGCACGAGCCACCACAGCAGCATCACAATGGCCAACGCGCCGGCGACTTGCAGCATCTGCGTCCACGGTTGCGTCCTGACCGCAAGATCCACGACGTCTGGTAATATCAGCGTGGACAACAACAGAAACACCACCACGGGGATATATAGGCTTCGTCCACGGATCGACCAACCCAGATACGTCAGACGCGCGACAATCAAGGCGAGCGCCCCCGCCAGAAACGGATGCACACGTTGCTGCCACGTAGCTGTGGCCAAAAGCGTTGCTAAGCCAGCGTTCGAAACATCCGATCCCACCTGTGCCGTGCTCTGTGGCTGCACACAATCGTAGGCAGTAACGCAGCCCACGTACTCGGTGGACAACCTCGTATACGCGTCGACGACGGTCACGCCGAAAGCGAACAATGCCGCCGATAACGCCGTATAGAAAAACCGTGTCTCGACGAGGCCGGTGGCACCCATGGCTATCCGATCCGAGATACCCTCAGCAGGCGCTGCAGATCCTTACGCATGCCGCTCGGATCTGCTCCCAGCGGGTAACTCATCATCAACCGACCCAAGGGATCCATCAGATAGATTCGCCCGAGTCCATCGAGCGGTGTCCCTGCAGGCAACGCAAACTGCTCTGCGAGCACCGCTATGTTCTCGCGCGAACCGGTGACGACGACCATTCCAGGGTAGTCCTTGGTGATATCCGCCAAGTCGTCGACCGCGGGCTCGCCGAGGACAACAAATACGCGTTCGACCCGCTCAGCGTGTCTGCCCTGGGCCAGGCGTACCTGCCGCATCTTGTAAAGGCTGCGCTCGCATTCGCCACGGCACTCGGCTGGCCCAAAGTAGACAAAGGTCCATTTGCCATAAACATCCTTAACGTCAAACTCGCCATCATTGCGGCTGCGCAGGCGCACATCCGTGATCAGGCGTGCGGGCGCCACAAGTTCCCCGTGATTGACGGTACTCGACGGACGCCAGCCAACCGCGTACAGCACATACGCCGAGGCCATCGGTATTACCAGGACAAACGCGAGCAGGATGAGAACTAACCTGTTCTTCTTCGCTTGCTTTCGTTTGGGTCGTTCTTCCACCGAGACTATACCTTCCTTATTCTCGCATGCTCGCGCCATTGTTCCGCGGGTTGCCAGCAGAACGAAGATTGAAAAACAAATATATAATCAGCAGCACCGCCGCCAAGATGAACCACTGAAACGCATAACCCTGATGCACGGCTATGCCAGCGTCCAGGCGGGCCCAATCGCGCACGAACCCACCCGCAGGGCTGTCCGCATCGAGCAGGATCACCACGGGCTGCACTGGAAACGAGACGGCCTGAGCATAGCGCTTCATGTCCAGGTGTTGCCACACGACCTGCCATGTCCCGCCAAGTGGCGGCGCTTCCGCCAACCTGAACACCTTTTCCCTCGGTAACGTTGCCACGCCCGTGACCTCTTGCACTCCCGCAGGTGCGGCGGCGGCGGGCATATCCTCGCGGGTTGCGCCGAGCGCAATCCAGCCGCGATTTACCAGCACGCGCGTGTCGCTATCCCCGATCTTAAGCGGCGTGATCACGTGGTAACCGACGCGACCGTGCTGAACGCGATTGTCGATGAGAATCTGGTATTGCGTTTCATACCGGCCCCTCGCGATCACCCGGTAAAAACGTAAATCCTCGGCCTGCTGCAAGCCCGGCCCGATTTCCACGCGGGCATCGCGGCTGCGAGCATCGTACTCTGATTGAATCGCCCGCTTATCTTCCGCACGCTTAAGCTGCCAGAAACCGAGGCTTACCAGCAGCGGTACCATGAACAAAACCACCAGCGTTGGCAGCCAGCCGTTTCGGACTTTAGGTTGACGACCCCGCATTAAGTCCAAGCCAATGTGCGGATTACAGGTGGGGCGATACGCCTGCGTTCAGTATAATCACTGCCTTCGCCAAAACGAGACGGGACCGTGACCATCAAACTTCTCATCATCGCAATGTTAATATTCATCTTCGCCAGCCTGGTTTCCGCCCTCGTATTTTTGCTCCGGGATCGCGGCGGCGGCACCCGCACCGTGAAGGCGCTATCGATGCGCGTCGGGATTTCACTTACTTTGTTCCTTTTGCTCATGGCTGGCTTTTACTTCGGCATCATTCCGTCTGGAGGGATCAAGTAAAAAGGCGCTGCCTGGACCCCGGCAGCGCCTTCGCTCTACATGACTGCCGCCGCTAAACGAGCCAGTACACGAACACGAATAAGAACAGCCACACGACGTCGACGAAGTGCCAGTACCAGGCCACGGCTTCGAAGGCAAAATGATGATCTGGCGTGAAGTGTCCCTTCAAGAGTCGGAATAGGATCGCGATCAACATAATCGTGCCGATCGTCACGTGCAAGCCGTGGAAGCCCGTCAACATGAAGAACGTGGCGCCGTAGACGCCCGTGCCGAGCGTCAGTCCCAGGTCCTGATAAGCGTGCACGAACTCGTAGACCTGCAAAGACAGGAAGAGCACGCCGAGCACAATCGTGAGAAACTGGAAGGTAACGGCCTGCCCACGATTGTCTTTGAGCAAGCCCCAGTGCGCGATAGTCACTGTTACACCCGAGCTTAAGAGGATAGCCGTGTTCACCGCCGGAATGCCCCAGGCGCCCATAGGCGAGAACTGCGTCGCTAGATCCGCTGGCATCTCGCCGGCCGGTAGCATCGCCTGACCCTTGGGCCCGGCCGTC
>CAYGAS010000357.1:0-31983 GCA_964347935.1 uncultured Nitrospiraceae bacterium
TCGGCCAGGGTGCCGTCATCGACAACGGTGCAAAGGGCGGAGGCGACGGTCTCGCCGATGCGCCCCGAGAATGCCGAGCTGCCCTTGCGATTGAAATCACCCTCGAGTCCATGTCCGATTGCCTCGTGCAACAGGATGCCCGGCCAACCCGGGCCGAGGACCACCTGCATAGTCCCGGCTGGCGCTTCAACGGCGTCCAGATTCACCAACGCCTGGCGCACTGCCTCACGCGCGTAACCGAGCGCCGCCTCCTTGTCGAAAAAGAATTGGTAGTCCAAACGCGCACCACCTCCCGACACACCTTGCTCACGACGCCCGTCCTGCTCCACGATGACGGCCACGTTGAGGCGGACCAGCGGGCGCACATCGGCTGCCAGGACGCCGTCACTGCGTGCCACCATCATCACCTCGTGCACCGCCGCCACGCTCGCCATAACCTGTTTGACCCGCGGGTCCAGCTTTCGGGCCTCGGCCTCGACGTCTTCTAGCAGACGGACCTTTTGCGCATCGGCCAGGCTCGCCAGCGGGTCGGCCGGCGCATAGAGTCGGCGGCCCCGATCGCTGTGCCAGCTCACGGGCAAACTGGTGTTGCCGCCCTCGCGCGCGATGGCACGTGCGGCCTTGGCCGCCTCGAGCAGCGGCGGAAACCCAATTTCGTCGGAGTAAGCGAAACCCGTCTTTTCCTGGCTGACGGCACGCACGCCGACCCCTTGTTCGATATTGTGGCTACCGGTCTTTACCTGACCTTCCTCAAGCGACCAGGCCTCGTGTCGACGATATTGAAAATACAGATCCGCGTAATCCACACGATGGGACAATAACTGTCCCATCAGTCGCTCGAGCTCGGGATCACCTATCCCCGCCGGCTCCAGCAGGGACGCTCGGGCTTCTTGCAGGTTTTCCGACATAAGTAGTTTTCCGATGTTGAATGCTTGGCAGCGATGTGCGTACGCGCTGCATGTGATCTCGATCGACCTCGGCCAGAACAAAGCCGGCACCGTACGCCAGGCGCGCCATGACTTCGCCCCAAGGGCCGACAATCATAGTATCACCATGCGTCTCGCGCCCATTGGCGTGCCGGCCGCTCTGCGCCGGCGCAACCAGGAAAGCGAGGTTTTCAATAGCCCGGGCTCGCAGCAGCGCCTCCCAGTGCGCCTTACCGGTTAGCGCGGTGAACGCCGATGGCAAGGTAAAGATTTCTACCTCCATGTCGAGCATATTCCGGAAGAGTTCCGGGAAACGCAGATCGTAGCAAACAGCGAGCCCGATCCGGCCAAGCGGCGTCTCGGCCACAACGACTTGATCGCCCGCCTCGATACAGCCCGATTCGAGATACTCTTCGCCGTTAGGCAGCTTGACGTCGAAGAGGTGAATCTTGTCATAGCGCGCCACACGCTCGCCGTTATCATCAAGCAGTAAACATGCCGCCCGAACCTTGTTCCGCTGTCGTGCCACCAGCGGAATGGTTCCACCCACAAGCCAAATATGGTGTTCGCGGGCCTGTGCGCTGAGGAAGTCCTGGATCGGACCGGTGCCGTCATCTTCCACGACATCGAGCCGATCGCTTTCCCGGACCGGCATGAGCGCGAAATTTTCCGGCAATACCACCATGACGGCGCCAGCGTCGGCGGCTTGACGGATCAGGCGCGCGGCCTCTCCAAGGTTGCTGGCAACCTCGGGTCCCGAGGTCATTTGGATGGCGGCAATAGAGCTCATCAAGATCGATGCTAGGGTACGGTTTCCACACGCAGGAGATCGTGCCGTTGCAAGGTCCCCTTCAACATGATCCGGTTCGACGGCACGCCCAGTGAAACGAGCCACGAGCGCAACTCCTCGGCCCATAACGAACCCGTTTCCCCGGGTGCATGGTAAATAACAATGCGCGTGTCCGCCCGGCGGTCAAAAGCACTCATCAGCTCGCGCAATTCGCTCCACCCCGCCACCGCCTCGCCGCTGCGGGGTGCGGCCCATCGGTCCGCCGTGATCGACACACTGTCGGCACGTAGAGGCAACGAATACAGGAGTAGGAGCGGGATCAGAGCGGCAACACGCAAGCACATTGCCGTTGAGCATAGCATCGAACCTGTCGCGGTTCATCAATTGTCGGGGGCGGTAATATCTTCCCCGTCGAATTCTTCCCCGAGTCGTTCGATTTTGGCACTGTCCCAGGGACCTTTGACCAAATAAGTGATCCGGGTTCCCGCGGCGAACTGTTTTTTGAACAGCTTCTCGAGTGACAGCAGGGCCAGTCCCACTTGCGGACCGAGTATCGCCCACAGGCCAATGTTAGTCCCTAGGCTCGGCACCACCTGCACTGCGAGATCGAAGTCCTTGGCGGCCAGTCCCATCCGACCGTTGAAAGATACCTGTGCGACCCCCGTCATCTGCAGGTTGCGCGTATAGGCATTGCCTTGCTCAAGGGAAATGTCACCTTTCAAGCTCTTAAAGGGCAGCCCTTTGCCAAACAATGCGCCGAAATCAAGCGTGAACAGTTTGCCGAGGGCGCTGAAGTCGAGTAAGCCGAAGAATCGGCCGGCCCCCTGTTTGATGCGCAGAAAACGCCCGTCTTCCGCCTTCAGGGTCACGTCACCCTTTATGGTCGAAACCTTGGGTCCGATGGGCGAACCGTCCCACTCGAGCTTGGCGTTGATATCGAAGATACCATCCTTCATCTGCTCGGATTGGCCAAGTGCCGTTAAGGTCTCACCCATATCGGACGTGTGAAACTCGAGCTGCAATGCGGTCGTCGATTGCTCGTTTGCGTATGACCACTGTGCATTCAAAGACAACGTCATCTCCGGTCGCACGAGTTGCAGTTGCGCTATCCTCCAGCCCGCCGCCGTGTGTGTCGCGAAAAAATCGAGCGTCCCCAAGGGCTTGTCTTCGTAGCGGAACGATTTCGCATTCACACGCACCGACGGGAGTCGTCGCGGGTCAGTGGCCGTCTGATCAGGTTGCGGCTTCTTTGCGGGTATGTTCAGGTGCTCGAGATCAAGATATACAGTACCAAGCGGTCGTGTCTGCCCTTCCACGAGTCTGATCTGCCCGGCGACGGCGCCGCCGTTGACCCGACCTTGCCAGACACCGCGGTCCCGCAGCAGATCGATTTCAGACTTTCCAAACATGCGATCGAACAGATAGAGCGACTCAAAATCGCCCCTTAACCGTCTTAGTAATTGAGCTGACAGCGCCTCACGATGCTGTTTGAAAACCTCGAACCATGGGTCAGCATCGACATGTTTTGCGCGCGCGCTGATATCGAGTCCCGGCCCTGCGGGAAGCTGCGCCTCTCCAGCGCCCAGCGCGAGCGCGCCGCGATCGAAGATCCAGTTGCCAGCCTTGCGCGCAAACAAGAAACGACTATCTATGTGCTCACCGATCCGAAGCGTGACGAGGCGGTCGCCCTGGCGGGCCGGCGTCGATTCGAGCACCAGCGTCTGGCTAATGCCGGCCGGCCGATCGAGCGGCGCCGGCAGCAAGCTCTTGATACCTTGCAGGTCGGCTTCGAGGCGCAAACGATCGCGCCCTTCTTGCAAACGCATGGTGCCCGTCCACGTCGCATCGCCCTGCAGGTAACTTAAGGGGTTCCAGCCCGAGGCATCGAACAGACCGGCGGCCGTGAACCTGCCGCGCCCGGAAAGCACGATGGCCGCCTGCTCGCCTGTGCGTTGACCGGTGATCGTGACGAAAGCATCGCCACCCAGCAGTCGCCCCTCTAGTGAGCCCTGCGTCGGCCCCAGGCGGTCGAAATTGACATAGCCGCGCACTTGATCGGCACGCAGACCCGGTATCCTGAAGCGCAGCGTGCCGTCGCTCACGCTGTACTCGCCGCGCATGTCAAAGGCTCCCGGATCGAGACCCGGGATATCAAGCTTCAGTCTCAAGACACCGTGCCCGCTGGTATCGATACCCATGTTCACGTAGCCCGCCCAACCGTCACTTCCTTCGGGCGCAGGCGCCGCACGCAATATGCGCCGGGCCTCGTTGATTGGACCTTCCAATGTACCGTCGACTTTCACCACCGGCTTGAATCGGCGGCGCAGATTTTCGGCACTGACGACGACTTGGCCGACCTTCAGAGACCCGATCGCTCCCTGATGATGCGTGATCAGCATGCCGCTGTTCCTGAACAGCAGATCGGCCTCACCCTCAGTCAGCGGTACCCACCCTGGCAGGTAATTGAAAACGCCGTCCCTTACATGCGCGCGCACCTCGAACATTCCCTTGCCATCGCTGAAAGGAAAATCTGCCAGGTTGCCATCGAGGATCAATGTGCCGCGAACGACATTGCCGGAAACGATCGATTTATCCAGCCAGGCAATTAGTTTCTCGGGCATGACATTGATTGGAAAGTAACGGCTGGCGTGCGCGCCGTTACCGTCGCTAAAACTCACCCGCAGGTTCATATAGGGTTTCACGCCCCGCTTCAGCGGTCCGCGCAACTCGAGCGTGCCCGTGCCCTGCCCGTCCTCGCCAACGACGCGCATGCCTTGGCCGTGTACCTGCCACTGATTTTCGCCGACCGCCCAGCTGAGGGTCGCCGCCACGGCGCTGGCGCTGAGCGGTGCGCGAAAGACGCGCGGTGCCGTCACCGTGACATCACGCGCGTTCAACAAGAAGGTGCCGCGGCGTCCCCGCGTGGATAATTTTCCGCCCACACCCGTCACACCGGGCACCTTGGCAAATGGCTCGGTTCGCAATCCATCGAGATCGGCCTCGAGCGCGTAATCATCCACGCGCCTACCGTCGCCATCCACGTTGAGCACAAGGCGTTGTAGCCGACCCTGCGGACGCATCACCTTCAACGCGGCCAGCAACCGGTTGTCCGCCTCAATGCTGCCGATCAACCGGCTAACGTCATCGAGGGCAAGCTGCTTCATGCGCGCCCTGTACCCATCAGGCCCGCGGACGACCCGCAGGTAGCCTGCAGACCACGCCGGTCCGCTAAGACCCAGCCAGAGATCTTCGAGATTCAACCGCCAGTAGGCGCCATCGCGTCGCCAATTCACATCCGCATGCGCACTGTCAACAACGGCCGAGGCGTCCCATCGCTCCAAGGGGACAGACAGCTTCTTCACGGCAATCCGCCCCCGCGCGGACTGGGGCCGGCCGCTCTTCCACGTGCTCCACAAGCGCAGGTCGACCTTGCCCCCTAGAGGCATGGTTAGCGAGTCGCGTACGATCTTGGGTAGCTTGTCCAGATTCAGGTCGGCCGTTTTTATGTACACTTCCCCACCCCAGCGTTCGTCCTGCAGCGGGTTACCAGTGATATCAAACACGGCCGAGCAATCGCTGCAGATCTCCGATGGCAAACCGCTCTTGATTCCTAGCTTGTGGCGTTCGCCAATGTTGCGCAGATTTACATTGATCCGCGAGAGATAGATCGCCTGCTGTTGTTCGCTACGGTGATCAAACCATTGGAACTCGCCGTCCTCGATGACGATATGTTTTTGTTTAAGCAGCCATAGTACAAAGCCGGCGTTGCCAGCGGGTTCCTGTCCTGCCTCTATGGGCACGAAACCTGTCACCTGTAGTCGGCCGTCGGCCAGACGCTCCAGCCCCAGTCGTGGCTTAACCAAAGCCAGGGTATCTACGCGCAGTTCTCCCCACAGCAAGGGCAGCAAGGCGAGACTGATTCGTACCTCCTGCAATTGCACCGCATGGGTCAGGTCGGCGGGCGAGTAGATGTCCAGGCCGGTAATACGCAGCGCGGGATGCCACCCATCCCAATAGCTCTGCAGCGCACCGACGCGAATGGGGTATTGTGTTTTCTCGGCAAGATATTGCTCCAGCTCGGACTTGTTTTTTGCCAGGGTGGGCAACGCTACACGCAGCAGCGTGAGCGCCAGCGCGACCGAAACGAGTACGCCGGCCAACAGGTACAAAGTCCACCGACTGACGTGCCATGTCCACCTACCTAGGTGAAAGGCGAAGCGTTGGATCCTTTTTGGCATCTAGGCGCTTGCGTGGGGGCCCTTGCTTATCTGAGTCTCCATCGCGGGAACCGGCTCACGATCACATCGGTACAATATCGTATTGCTCCTGATGGTAGAGCGGTTCCACCTGGAGATGGATCGGCCTGTGAATGAACTCTTGCAGCATTCCGAGACTATCGGCTTCTTCGTCTAACAGCATATCGATAACGAGTTGTGAGGCAAGCACCATATATCTATCCGTACCGAACTGGTGGGCCTCGCGCAAGATCTCGCGAAAAATCTCGTAACAAACCGTCTGCGCGGTCTTCAGGAGCCCGCGACCACTACAGGTCGGACACGGTTCGCACATCATCCGTTCGAGACTCTCCCGGGTGCGCTTACGCGTGAGCTCGACCAGACCGAGACCTGACATCTCGGCGATGTAAACTTTCGCACGATCACGCGCGAGAGCCTTCTCGAGCGCACGCACGACCAGGCGTCGGTGGTCCGCATCTGCCATATCGATGAAATCGATAATGATGATACCGCCAATGTTTCTTAAGCGTAGTTGTCTGGCGATGGCCTGTGCCGCCTCCAGGTTTGTCTTGAAAAGAGTCTCCTCGAGCGTGCGCCTGCCCACATAGGCGCCCGTGTTGACATCGATTGTGGTCATGGCCTCTGTTTGGTCAATAATCAGATAGCCTCCTGACTTAAGAGGGACCCGGCGCTCGAGCGCCTTCGTGATCTCGTCCTCCACCGAATAGAGGTCGAAAATCGGTCGCTCACCGGGGTAACGCTCGATCCGGGACTCAAGTTCAGGTATGAACTCGTGGGCGAACTCGGCGGCTTTCCGGAACGTCTCGCGCGAGTCGATCCGGATCTTCTCCACGTTGCCGCGGACCAGATCGCGCATAGCGCGAAGAGCGAGCGGCAAATCGGCATGCACCAAGGTGCACGGACGTGCCGATGCAATTTTTTCCTCCACCGCGCTCCACAGCCGGCGCAAATAGCGGATGTCGTGCTTTAGCTCCTCCTCGTTGGCGGTTTCGGCCATGGTGCGCAGGATGTATCCGCCGGTGCCACCGTTTTCAGTGGCTATCTTAACGAGTTCACGTAGTCGCTCACGCTCGCCCGCATCTTCAATCTTTTGCGAGATGCCGATGTGCTCCGTGTAGGGCATGTACACCAGATACCGTGCGGGCAGCGTGATATTCATGCTCAGACGTGCGCCCTTACTGCCGAGCGGGTCGCGGGTGACTTGGACGACGATCTCGTCACCTTCTTGCAGCAATCCATGGATAGGCGCTGGCGCTTCGCCGCTGTCGTCCGCGGGTATCCGCAGGTCAGCGGCATGCAGGAAGGCGGCTCGTCCCAAGCCGATGTCGACGAATGCTGCCTGCATGCCCGGCAATACGCGGGCCACCTTGCCCTTGTAAATGTTGCCGACGATGCCACGCGAGCGCGTGCGTTCGACATGAAGCTCCTGCAACATACCGTTTTCGATGACGGCGACGCGTGTCTCCTGCGGGGTGACGTTTACAAGGATCTCTTCACTCACACGAGTTCCACCCAATGTCGGCTAACAGTTGTGCAACTTCAAATAATGGTAAACCCACAATGCCGGAGTAGCTGCCTTCGATTCTCGAAATGAACGCGGCAGCGCGTCCTTGAATCGCGTAGGCCCCGGCTTTATCGGCAGGCTCCCCACTGTCCCAGTAACGACGAATCTCCGCATCCGTCAAACCTCGAAATCTAACTTGGCTTGCGCTCAGCGCCGAATATTCATCCTCCCCATGCCGCAATGTGACCGCTGTCAACACCGTATGTTCGCGCGCCGACAGGCGCTGCAGCATTCGCTCGGCGTCCGCCCGGTCCCGCGGTTTTCCGAATATCTCCTGGTCGACGACCACACAAGTGTCCGCCGCCAGAATCGGCCGCGGCGTCAATCCGTTTTCGGCCACCTGCCGCGCAGCTTGGCGTGCCTTCTGCGCCGCGAGGCGCTGGGCATATTCAGCCGCCGCCTCAGCGGGAGCGCGCTGCTCGACAACGACTGGCACGACTACGTCGAATCGGACCCCGAGTTGCTGCAGCAGGGTCTGACGGCGGGGTGAGGCTGATGCAAGGTAGATTCTCGACACTGGCAAATCCCTACCTCGCCGGCTGCCATCACTGCTGCTGGTGTCGATGACGGAGAGATCGCTGGTCTCCAAGGGACGAGCGGTGATAGGGCCGGTTAGCGATGATACTCCACGCCCGATAGAGTTGCTCCACCAGTAACACACGCGCCAGCGGATGCGCAAGCGTGAGCGGTGACAGGGACCACTGCTCGTTTGCCCGTGCGAGACATTCCGGTGCCAATCCGTCGGCGCCGCCGATCCACACCGCCACATCTCGACCCTCCCGCAGCCAGTCGTTTAGCGCCAGTGCGAGTTCCTGCGTGTCCAACGGGCGACCGCTTCGCTCCAGGGCAACAGTGCGAGCGCCCGTCGGCGTTGCGGCCAGCACACGCTCGCCTTCGGCTTTGAGCAAGCGCCCGAGGTCAGCGCCTTTGCTGCGCTTTCGTGCAGGCACCTCTTGCAGGCGCAAGCGCAGATGCGCGGGCATGCGCTTAGCATACTCGGTATAGGCCTGGTTTACCCAGGCAGGCATACGGTTACCGACGGCAATGATATGGATTCGCACAGCTGCTTCGTCTACGCCGGTTGCGGCGAGCTTTCTGTCGAGCTCAAGATCGAGCCGTAATCAGGCCTTCAGCGCCCCGTCTGAGGCCTTCCCGTGGCCCCAGAGCTTTTCTAAATTGTAAAAGGCGCGGGTTTGTGGACGCATCAAGTGGACGATCACATCGCCGAAGTCGACCAGGACCCATTCACCGAGATCCTGACCTTCCACACCCAGAGGACGCTGGCCACGTTCGCGCATCCCTTCAATCACCTTGTCGGTCATCGCGGACACGTGCCGCGTAGATGTCCCGTTGACAATGACCATGTAGTCGGTGATATCGGTGATCTCTCTTACCTCAAGAATACGAATGTCCTTTCCCTTCGCATCGACGAGAATCTCTTGAATGGCATGCAGCAGTGCTTCGGCTCGCATCAGGCGCTCGGGCTGTTGTAACCGTAGAGGTGATTGTTGCGGATGTAGTCGTATACGACGCCGGGCACCAGTCCGGCGACGGACTGTCCACGCGCGATCAGTGCACGAATGTGTGAGGCCGATATGTCCTGCGGATCTACGTGCTGGATCCAAATGCAGCTGGCAGGCGAATTCAATAGCTCCATCTTGTCACGACAAAGGCGATGCTCCGCCCAGTCAGGCAGCTGGGCACCCATGGGCGCGTCGGGGCGCTCCATCACTACTATATGCGAGAGCTCGAACAAGCGCTGCCACTGATACCAAGACTCGAGTCCACAAAAGGCATCACTACCCATGAGTAGGCACATTGGCCTCGAACCATACTCACGGCGTAAAGACTCCAACGTGTGCACCGTGTAGGACGGTCCCGGCATACGCATTTCCCGCTCATCAACCCGAAACCGCGGATTATCCGCCACCGCTAGCTCGACCATGCGCAGGCGATGCGCAAACGTGGCAGCAGGCATTCGCCGATGCGGCGGTCGGGCGGCAGGGATAAAACGCACTTCCTCGAGATCAAGCGCAACCAGCACCTGTGTCGCCGGCCTCAAGTGGCCATAGTGGATAGGATCAAACGTGCCCCCGAGGATGCCGATCACAACGCAAGATACGAAGTCCAAGAACCGAGATGCAAGTTTGCGGACAGATTATTCAATCCCACGCGTACCATTTATTTTATAGCTTCGATCTTGCTGTTGGTATCTTATGTTTACTTTTGTCTACTTTCTGATATGGCCATCGCCGAGCACAACGAATTTCTGCGACGTCAGGCCCTCCAGTCCCACGGGACCACGGGCATGCAGCTTGTCAGTGCTTATGCCGATCTCTGCGCCGAGCCCGTACTCGAATCCGTCGGCGAAACGAGTAGAAGCATTGACCATGACCGAACTCGAGTCAACCTCACGCAGAAATCGTCGCGCACGCGCCAGATCCTCGGTAACGATCGAGTCGGTGTGTGCCGAGCCGTGTGTGTGAATATGCTCGATGGCCTCATCCATATTTTCAAGCACGCGAATCGAGAGTATCGGCGCAAGATACTCCGTATCCCAATCTTCGGCCGTAGCAGCAGCGATATCCGGGACAATGGCGCGCGTTGTCGCACACCCTCGCAGCTCTACACCCGCTTGCCGGTACATGGCCACCAGCGGCGGCAACACCTGCTGCGCTACGCCGCGCGCGACCAGTAAGGTCTCCATAGTGTTACAGGTACCGTAACGCTGCGTCTTGGCGTTGTAGGCGATGCGCAGCGCTTTGTCGATATCGGCTTTATCGTCAATATACACGTGACACACGCCATGCAGATGCTTGATCACCGGGATCAGTGCCTCGCGACTGATACGTTCGATCAGGCCTTTGCCCCCGCGAGGGATGATGACATCGACCGCCTCGGGCATGCGGATAAGCATGCCGACAGCATCACGGTCGGTTGTATCGATCAACTGCACGGCATCGGCCGGTAGATCTGCGGCCGCCAGCCCGGTGTGTATGCATGCAGCGATCGCTCGGTTCGAATGAATCGCTTCAGACCCCCCACGCAGGATTACGGCGTTTCCAGATTTCAGGCACAAGCCAGCTGCATCTGCGGTCACGTTGGGGCGGGACTCGTAGATGATACCTATGACGCCGAGCGGGACCCGCATGCGTCCCACCTGGATACCGGAGGGCCGATAGCTGAGATCGCTAATTGCCCCAACTGGATCGGATAGCGCGGCGATCTGCCGCAGACCCTCTGCCATAGCTTTGATGCGCGCTGCATCGAGCGTCAGACGATCCAACAGCGCCGCCTCAAGCCCGTGCGCCACACCGGCATCGAGATCCCGCTGGTTGGCGGCAAGCAGGGCCTGCTCGCTGTCCTCAATGCTCGCGGCAACCGCGAGCAGCGCCGCGTCCTTGCCGCCGCTCTCGGCCCGACCCAGAGCGCGCGACGCCGCACGGGCGCGACGACCCACATCCAGCATATAGACCTGCAGATCGGAGATCCGTGCTTGATTGCTAAAAGTTTCCACGCTTAACACACAATAGCAATGCTAACTCGCCGCATCGCACGTAGGTGCGCGATGGCCGCACATGCCAAGCGCCAGGCATTGAAGTTCCTGCCAAATGTCGCCGCGCAAGCGACCCTTGAGAATCTTGTCGGCACGCGCGGCGCTGCTTAGCAGGCGATGCCAGCTATCCGGTCCGCTCCGCCTGATGGCCTGGCTCACGAGCGTGCGCCGTCGCGGCCAGATACCGAACGATTGCATCACTTGCGATTCCTGCTCGCCGCTACGTATGCGCGTTGCAATCTGCGACAACATGCGTGCCTCGCGCGTCAATACCCGTAAAACCAAGATAGGTTCTGTACCCTCGCTGCGCAGACTTCCCAAGATACGCGTCACCGAGGCGAGCTCGCCGCGCAGGCATGCATCTACCAGGGCAAACGCGCTGAAACGGGCATTGTCGCTAAGATCCCCCCGTATGTCATCCAGGTTAAGCGTACCCGTCCCGTGCAGCATCACGAGCTTGTCGATCTCCTGCGCCGCCGCCAGCAAATTGCCTTCGAAGTGATAGGCGAGCAGGTCCACCACACCCGCATCAGGAATTAACCCGCGCGCGCGCAGGCGCTGTGTGATCCACCCCGGCAGGGCGCTCGCCTCAAGCGGGTAGACCAGCACTAGCACGCCGACTCGCTCCAACGCCTTGACCCAGCGACTGGCCTGGGCGCGTTTATCCAGCCGGCCGGTGCTGACAATGAGCAAGACATCCTCCATCGGTCGTCCGGCGAGGTCCACCAGCAGCTGTGCCCCATCCTCCCCCCGTGCGTTCGTAGGCACACGCAGCTCAACCAGGCGCTTGGCGGAAAACAACGAGAGCGATTGCAGTGCGCCCAGCAATGCATTCCAGTCAAAGCCGGGTTCCACGGTAAATACTTGGCGTTCGATATAGCCGCGCGCCGCCCCGGCGGCGCGCACGCTGTCGCGACACTCGGACACCAACAGCGGTTCGTCACCGGCGATCAGATAGATCGGCGCGAGCTCACCTCGCAGATGGCCGGGCAGTTGGTTTGCATATAGGCGCACGAGTGGATATCTATGCCTTTACGTCCGTGCGGCAGCCAAGCGTCGGATAATCTGCTGCACGGCATCTTCGCGCATGCGATCTCGTATCTCTACAACCTCGCGCTCCATCGCCAGTACTGCATTCTTGTCGAAGTTAAACGTCCTTCGCAGCACGATCTCCTGTCTCTTCACCAATTCTTTGCCCGAGGCATCTCGCACATCGAAACCCACTTGATAACTTAGAAGAAACTCGCTCACGCGGACGTCTCGATCGACGGAAACTGCGCGCGTATCCGAACGCTCATCGTACAGCGTCAGCACCGGCGCCGATCCGTCCTCCTCCGCCACCACCTGTACGCGCGCTTGCGTCTTGAGAGCGCGCTCCATTTCGCGCCTGAGCGCCAACCCTTCGACATTGACCTGGCGCACGCGCAAGGAACTGAACAGCTCCGGCAGCTGTCTTGACTCCCCTACCCCACGAAGATGGAACCCACATCCGGACAACAGCAGCAGCGCGTAGCTGATAGCGAGTAGCGAGGCGCAACCGCGATATTGCGCATACGCGGTGACACCTTTCTTGCGAGTTCTCTCGCTACGAGTCACTCGCTGCTCGCTACTAGACAACAATATTCACCAGGCGTCGCGGTATGACGACGACCTTCTTTACCGCGTGCCCGCCGACGTGTCGTGCTACGTTCTCGTCAGCCAAGGCTATCTCCTGCACCGCTTCATTGTCCGCATCGGCAGGGACCGACACGCGCGCCCGCAGCTTTCCGTTCACCTGCACGACGATCTGTACACGCTCCTGCATCAATGCACGTTCATCGATAACCGGCCAGGGGGCATCGATGATATCGCCAGGGAAGCCGAGCTCTTGCCACATCACGTGACTGATGTGCGGCGCCACCGGTGAGAGTACACGCAACAGGATACCGAGCCCTTCGCGTATCAGTGCCTGGGCAGCGACCGTTTCTTCTGTGTGGTCGCCTTGTGCAGTCACTGCCGATTCAGGCAGCGCATCTCGCAACACGTTGAGCAGTTGCATCGCTGCCGATACCACCGTGTTCAACTGATACTTTTCGATATCTTGACTGGCCTGGCGCAGGATCTCGTGTATCTGTCGCCGCAGCTGCTGCTGGCGTGGGCCAAGGTCCCGGGCGTCTGAGCGAGGTGCTCCGGCGTTTGCGCCGGGCGCCCAGGCAAACGACTCCACACAACGATAGCCGAAGTCCCACAATCGCCGAAGAAAACGAAACTGGCCGGCAACAGCAGCATCGGACCACTCCAGCGACTGCTCCGGGGGCGAGGCAAACATCATGAACAACCGCGCCGTATCGGCGCCGTATTGCTGCACCAGCGCCTCCGGGTCAACACCATTGTTCTTGGACTTTGACATCGTCCCCATGCCGCCAAACTCGACGGGCTTGCCGTCGTTGCGCAAGACTGCCGCTGTACGCTGACCACGTTCGTCCGCTTGCACATCTACCTCTGCCGGGTTGTAGTAGCTGATACGCCCGTCACCGTCCTTGCGAAAGTAGACTTCGTTCAACACCATACCTTGGGTCAGCAGATTCGTGAACGGCTCGTCTATCTTGACGAGTGCAAGATCCCGCATCACCTTGGTCCAAAAACGCGAATACAGCAGGTGCAGAATCGCGTGCTCGATTCCGCCGATGTACTGATCGACCGGTAACCAGTAGTCCACCCGTTCATCGACCATTGCCGCATCCTGGTCGCGGCAGGCATAGCGCAGGTAATACCACGACGAGTCGACAAAGGTATCCATCGTATCGGTTTCGCGCCGGGCGGGTGCACTGCAGCGCGGACACAGACATTCGTAAAACGATGGAGTCTTGGCGAGTGGATTGCCGCTGCCGTCTGGGACCAGATCCTCCGGCAAAACGACAGGCAAGTGCTCATCGGGCACCGGTACATCCCCGCAGGCCTGGCAATGGATGATCGGGATCGGGCATCCCCAATATCGCTGGCGCGAGATACCCCAGTCGCGTAGACGCCAATTGACCTGCTTGCCGCCTACGCCCATGGCTTTGAGGTCGGCGGCAATCGCATCGACCGCCTGCTCGTAGTCGAGCCCGTCGTACTTGCCGGAGTTCACGCAGCGACCGTAGTCCTCGTACCACGGCTGCCAGGCATCAGTCGAGTAGACCTTGCCGTCAATATCGATCACAGGCTTGATCGGCAAACCGTATTTTCTTGCGAAGGCAAAGTCACGTTCGTCGTGCGCCGGCACGCCCATGACCGCGCCTTCGCCGTAGGTCATGAGCACGTAGTTTCCCACCCAAATCTCGATCTCCTCCCCAGTGAGCGGGTGGGTGACGTAGAGTCCTGTCGGCAGACCCTGCTTCTCGATGGTGGCCAGATCGGCCTCCATGACGCTGCCGCGCTTACAGGCCTCGACAAAGGCCGCAACTTTTGCGTTGCGCTCGGCGGCGTAGCTCGCCAGCGGATGCTCCGCGGCGACAGCACAGAAGGTGACACCCATGATCGTGTCAGCACGCGTGGTGAATACCTTCAGCAGCTGCCGTTTACCATCGAGCTCGTAGGGGAAGCCGAAATTCACACCTTCGCTGCGGCCGATCCAGTTTGCCTGCATGGCCTTCACGCGTTGTGGCCAGCCGGGAAGATCCGCCAATGAGTCAAGCAACTCCTGCGTATAGGCGGTGATCTTCATGTAGTACATCGGGATCTCGCGCTTTTCCACGAGCGCGCCCGTGCGCCAACCGCGGCCGTCAATAACCTGCTCATTCGCGAGCACGGTTTGGTCAACGGGGTCCCAGTTCACACTCCCAGTGGTCTTGTAGACGAGCCCCTTCTCCAGCATGCGGATAAACAGCCACTGATTCCACCGATAGTATTCCGGTCGACAGGTCGCGAGCTCCCGTTCCCAATCAATGGCAAAGCCAAGCGACTTCAATTGCCGCTTCATGTAAGCAATGTTGTCGTAGGTCCACTTCGCCGGCGGGACGTTGTTGTTCATAGCGGCATTCTCCGCCGGCAAACCAAAGGCATCCCACCCCATAGGCTGCAATACGTTTTTGCCTTGCATGCGCTGATAGCGCGCGATCACATCGCCGATGGTGTAGTTACGCACATGGCCCATGTGCAAATGTCCCGAGGGGTATGGGAACATTGACAGGCAGTAGAATTTTTCCCGTCTCCGGTCTTCCTTGACGGAAAAGCTTTTGTTGCGCTCCCAGTGCTTCTGGGTCGCTTGCTCGACCTGCTGCGGAAGGTAACGCGATTCCATAATGAATGAAGTGCTGGCTTAAGGCATCAAATCCGGGCGCGCCAAGCGTGCCATAGCGCCCGCACACAGGCAACCGAGATGCCGCGTCGCCACCCACCTGGGCACGCCGCCGCCCGGCCGACAGACATTGATGAGCGAGCGACTCATGCGCTCAACCGACGGCGCCATGCCTTCGCATAGACCCAAGCAAGCACCAACCCCAGTAGGGTCAAGCTGACGACGCCGGCATTACCGAGCCGCACGTACGGGGTGACACCCTGCATCGGCTGGATTTCACCGGTCAGCACAAAAGGTTGAAACTGCGGCGAGAGTGCGCGCACCTCGCCCCTGGGACCGATGATGGCCGATGGGCCGGTATTACCGACGCGCAGTAACGGCCGTCCGGTCTCGCGTGCACGCATGCGGGCCATTTGCAATCGCTGATGCGAGGCCAACGAATCACCGAACCAGGCATCCTCGCTCACGTTGACCAGTAGTGTCGCGGCCGGGAGCTGTCTAATGACCTCCTCGCCAAATGCGTCTTCGTAGCACACGGTCATGGCGATGCGTTGGCCGGCTGCATACAGCGGTGGCTGATCGGCCGCGCCGCGACTGAAGTCGGACATGGGTATGTCCAGGTAGTCGAGCAGCCAGCCGAGTATGCTTTTCAACGGCAAAAATTCGCCCAGGGGAACCAGGTGCTGCTTGCGATAGATACCGGGGGTGGCACCAATACTGACAACGCTGTTGTAGAACGCGCGCCGGGGGCGGTCGCGTTCGACGACGCCGATCAAAAAATCGCTGCCGTTCGTGCGTGCGCGCTGGCGCAGCCGCGCGAGATAACTCGGGTCGATCTCGTCGAGATAGGTGGGCATGGCTGCCTCGGGCCAGATGATGAGCTTGGCATCCCCAGCCTTCGCGCTTAACTCAAGATAATGGTTCAGAATCGCGCTTCGGTACTCCGCGCGCCACTTGCGCGTGATCGGCACGTCGCCTTGCACCAATGCCACGCGCAGCGGCGCCCCGGTGGGACGTGTCCATTCGAGGCTGCCGCCGAGCAAAGCAATCGCCCATAACGCGACAATGGCCGATGCAGCATAGTGCCAGCGCCGCCTCGGCGCGCCCACAATGTAGGCCAGCAGACCCGCACTGACAGCGACGGCCCAACTGACCCCGTACACGCCGAGCCACGGCGCGAAACCGGCCAGCGGGCCCGGCAGCTGGCTGTACCCCAAATGCAGCCAGGGGAAACCGGTGAGGACCCAGCCACGTAACCACTCGCAAAGTACCCAAAGCGCGGGCGTGACGACCACCCAGTGCAGCAACGCCCCGCGCTTGCCCGGGTGATATCCCTGCAGCCAACCCGCCAGTGCCGGGAACGCGGCGAGCGTGGCGGTGAAGAGTGCCACCACGAAAGCGGCCAAAGGCAGCGGCATGTTGCCGTAGTCGTGCAGACTCACGTAGACCCAAGAGGTGCCGACGCCGAACAGGCCCACACCGTACAGGAAACCACGCCAAGCGGCCCTCGCCGGCGTGCCTTCGAGCCACAGGAGGTATAGCAACGCTGGCAGGACAATCGCGAGCGGTGAGAGCCCAAACGGCGCGAAGGCCAACGCGCTGGCGGCACCGATAACGAGCGCGACCGCATCGGCGGTTCGCGGCGCAAGACGTGCCAACCAGGGACCTAAGTCTACCAGCACAGACCAGTTTGTCTGACTACGAGGAGGCTTGCTGCGCGGGGCTCGCAAGCGGCCTGACTTTCAATAAATGGATGCGGCGGCTGTCAGCCCGCAGAATTTCGAAATTTATGCTGCCAATGTCCGTCTTTTCGCCGCGTTTCGGCAACCTCCCCATCGTGGTCATCACCAGCCCACCGATCGTATCGACCTCTTCATCACTGAAGTCGGTCTTAAAATGGGCGTTGAATTCATCGATCGGCGTAAGCGCTTTCACGATAGATTCGCCGTTGCGCCGGGGCATGATCATGACATCCTCGGCCTCGATGTCATGCTCGTCGGCAATTTCACCCACGATCTGTTCGAGCACATCCTCGATGGTAACAAGCCCGGACACACCCCCGTACTCGTCGACGACGATGGCCATGTGATTGCGGTTGACACGAAACTCGCGCAGCAGCACGTTGAGCCGTTTACTCTCGGGAATGAATACCGGCGGGCGCAAGATATCGTCGATGTCAAAATAGGTCGACTCGCCGCTTTCTTTCTGACGGAAATAGCGCAACAGATCCTTGGCCAACAAAATCCCGACGACCTTGTCTTTGTCGCCATCAATCATTGGAAACCGGGAGTGCCCTGTCTCGATCACCATCGGCAGATAGGACTCCGGTGGGCTGTCGCGATCCACCACCTGCATTTGCGCACGCGGAACCATGATGTCCCGCACTTGCATCTCCGAGACCTGCAGCACGCCTTCTATCATGTCGAGTGCGTCGCGATCGAGCAGGTTGCGCTTTTGCGCCTCGCGCAGCGAGCCGACAAGCTCCTGACGCGAGGTCGGCTCGCGCAGCAGCGCTTGGCTCAGACGATCAAGAAATGATTTGGCAGACTGTGTGGCAGCGTGGGTAGGGTGACTAGGGTTGTCGTCGTCGCTCATGGCGTTTACCGCTCTGGGTCAGCTTCGGGTATAAGGGTTTGGGAAACCCAGGCGCTCGAGGATTTGCGCCTCCATACTCTCCATCGCATCCGCCTCGATGGGCGTTTGATGGTCGTATCCGCGCAAGTGCATTATACCGTGTACCAGCATATGCGCCCAATACGCAGATGTATGGCCGCCGCGTGCGCGCGCCTCGCGGCATACAACCGGCGCGCAGATGACCACGTCACCGAGCAATTCCGTGTGCACCCCAGGAGGATCGTCAAATGGAAACGATAACACATTGGTGGGCTCGGCCTTTCGGCGGAAACGGCGATTGAGTTCCACGATCTCATCCTCATCGACGATACGCACGCCAAGCTCAGCGCCGTCCCGCTGGTACCCCGCCATCGCCGCCTGTGCCCATTGCACGATAGCACCGCGTTTCGGCACCCCGGACTCGGTCGAGGCAACCTCGATATTCACCTTGAGCCTCATGCCGTACCGTCCGGAAGCGGTTCATGCGCGCTCTCGTAGCCTTCGTAGGCTTCGACGATGCGCTGAACCAATGGGTTACGCACCACGTCGTCCGCCGTGAAAAGCGTGAACGTGATGCCTTTGACACCTTTAAGCACGTCCATCACCTGCTTGAGGCCAGAACGTTGCGCGCGTGGCAAGTCAATTTGCGTGATATCTCCGGTCACGACGGCGGTGGTGCCGAACCCGATGCGGGTAAGAAACATCTTCATCTGCTCGACCGTGGTATTTTGCGCCTCATCGAGAATAATGAAAGACTCGTTCAGGCTGCGGCCACGCATATACGCGAGCGGCGCAAGCTCGATAACATTCTTTTCCAATAGCCGCACCACACGCTCGAAACCGAGCATCTCATTGAGGGCGTCATACAGCGGCCGCAGGTAGGGGTCAACTTTCTGTCCAAGATCGCCTGGCAGAAAGCCTAGTCGCTCACCGGCCTCGACGGCCGGGCGTACGAGAATAATGCGGGCCACTTGGTTGTTCTCAAGCGCATCGACCGCGCACGCGACAGCGAGATAGGTCTTGCCGGTCCCAGCCGGGCCGACGCCGAAATTGACGTCATGGGTTAGGATATTGCGAATATACTGCCGTTGGCGCGTGCTGCAGGGACGCACCACTCGCTTCGGCGTACGCAGCGTGGTTTCCGGACTTTTGCTGTCCTCGAGCGAGTGCATGCTGATCCCTTGCAGTGCCATATGCACGCCCGACGGCGTCAGATGCTTGGTCTGCGCGGTCGACTCGTATAGCTCCTTGAGCACCCGCTGCGCGGACTTGGCAAGGTCCGGTTGACCGCTCACGCGAAACACGTTTCCGCGGTTGCTGATCTCAACGCCTAGATATTCCTCGATCTGACGCAGATGCTCATCGTGCAATCCGCAGACATTGGCCAGGCGTTCATTGTCTGGGGGAGCCAGGCTGAACTCGACGACCCGGTGGGGCACAGTTTGGTTTGGATTCTTACTCAGCAGTACGGTCCCAAGTGCTGACTATATTATATAAGTTTAGACGCCACGGGGGGGTTACGATCAAGCCGATTGGACGCCAAGCTTGCCACGCAGGGAGTTCGGGAGCGCTTCGGTAATCTCGACGTCGACGAAATCTCCAATCAAGTCCTTGTTCGCGCTTGCGAAATTGACCACACGGTTGTTTTCCGTGCGCCCCGAGAGTTGCGAGGCATGCTTGCGTGCTGGCCCCTCTACGAGAATCCGTTGCGTGCTGCCCACCATGCGCCGGCTGATCGCCGCTGCCATCTGAGTAAGACGGTGCTGCAGCACCGCCAGGCGCTCTTGCTTGACCGCCGCCGGCGTGTCGTCAGGCAGCTGCGCCGCAGGCGTGCCCGGGCGGGAACTGAAGACAAAACTAAAGGAGCCGTCGAAACCGACCGCATCGATCAGATCCATTGTCGCTCGAAAATCCGCTTCACTCTCACCGGGAAAACCGATAATGAAGTCACTCGATATGCTGATATCGGGCCGCACCTCACGCAAGCACCGTATCTTTTCGCGATATTCAGAAACGGTATAGCCACGTTTCATCAATGCCAGTATTCGATCAGACCCGCTTTGCACGGGTAGATGCAGATGATTGACCAATTTCGGGACGTCGGCGAAGGCATCAATCAAACGTTGTCCAAATGCGGCCGGGTGTGAGGTGGTGAAACGGATACGCTCGATCCCGTCGATCTCGCCGATGTAGCGGACAAGTAAAGCAAGATCTACGATTCTGCCGTCGTGCATGAGGCCACGGTAGGCATTGACGTTCTGCCCGAGCACAGTGACTTCACGCACCCCGTGAGAAGCCAGATACGCAATCTCGGCGACCACATCGTCGAAAGAGCGGCTAAACTCCTCTCCGCGCGTATACGGTACGATGCAAAATGTGCAGTAGCGACTACAGCCCTCCATGATCGATACGTACGCGCGCGGCCCGCGTATTCCAGGCTCGGGTAAGCGATCGAACTTCTCGATTTCGGGAAAAGACACGTCGATCGAAGGCTGCCTCCTGTCGATCACATGATTCAGCATCTCCGGTAGGCGTTGCAGGGTTTGCGGACCGAACACCAAGTCGACATAGGGGGCACGCGCGACGATTTCGGATCCCTCTTGACTCGCTACACAGCCACCGACGCCGATCACCACATGCGGACGGTGCTGTTTTAGTTCGCGCCAGCGACCGAGTTGCGAAAATACCTTTTCTTGCGGCTTCTCGCGCACCGAGCAAGTATTCAACAGCAGCACGTCCGCTTCCGTGGGATCCTCGGTCAAAGCGAGACGGTGACTGGCCGCGAGCACGTCCGCCATACGCGCGGAATCGTACTCGTTCATCTGGCAACCAAAGGTCTTGATGTAGAGCTTACCGTTGGTGATCGATCGCGGTGGGCTCGATTGTGGGTGTCGCGCCATCCTCGCAGGGCTATCCGTTCACTCAAGAGCGCGTAATCTACCTGCGCCGCTGCGAAAATTCCACATTGCCTCGCGTTCGATGCGGGAACACACCGAAGGTTGGGCGGACAAAACAACCCCGTGAACATCCGGCTCGCTGGGCTTTAGCAGCGTGCAGCCATGGACCGTGTGCGGCAAGGCTAATTCGACCCCAGGCGCGATTTCGCAGACCGTTGGCGAAAGCCCTTTAGTTCAGACGCTTGCGTATGCTAGCTGACTAAGAATCTACTGTATGATCGCCAATGTGTTCTGAGCAAAGTTTTTTGGGCCAAGCTCGGCTAGGGCGGCTCCGAGCAGCATGGGGTCGCTGACGACCGCAGCTGGCTTCTTTCCCAACAACCGAGGCCGCCTGACTCACAGCCAGCCTTTAAGGCACCTAACAACAAGCCCTCGGCGCGCACAGGGTCGGGCGGCGGCGCCGCGCGTATCAGGAGGACACCGGTAACCTGGTGGCTACGGGTGGACTCGAACCACCGACACCGGCATTATGAGTGCCGTGCTCTAACCACCTGAGCTACGTAGCCAAATTCAGGTGCAAGATACAAGATGGACGATCCAAGTGACAAGGGGCAGCCGAGGCCCAACCAGCGATCTTGCGTGAATCTTCAGCCTTGTATCCGAATTTAGACGTTAAACCTGAAGTGCATCACATCGCCGTCGTTAACGACGTAATCGCGGCCTTCCAGCCTTAGCTTGCCGGCCTCGCGCGCGCCGTGTTCGCCGGCCAGGCGCACGTAGTCCTCGTAGGCCACCACCTCGGCACGGATGAAACCGCGGGCGAAGTCGCTATGGATCGCTGCCGCGGCCTCGACCGCAGTCGCGCCCGCCGGCAGCGTCCAAGCGCGCACCTCTTTGCTTTGCGTGCTGAAAAAGGTGCGTAGCCCGAGCAAGCGGTACGCGGCGCGGACGATGCGGTTGAGCCCCGGCTCATCCAAGCCGAGATCCGCCAGAAACGGCTGTTGCTCTTCCGCATCCATGCCGGCAAGTTCCGCCTCGAATGTGGCGCACACCGGCACCGCTTCTGCGCCTTGTGCTTGCGCCACTTGCCTGACCGTTTCTACGCAAGGATTGCCGTCGAACTTGCTCTCGTTCACATTCGCGACATAGAGTACCGCCTTGGCGGTCAGCAGATTGTACGGTCTGATCGCGGCCATGCTGGCGGCATCCAGATTCATCGCGTGCAACGGCTCGTTTCGATCAAGCCGTTCGCCCACACGCTCGAGCAAGCCAGCCAGCTCGTGTGCTTCTTTGTCACCAGTCTTGCTCGCCTTTTGCGCGCGATCGAGCGCACGGCTGATAGTGGCCAGATCCGCCAGTGCAAGCTCGGTCTGCACCGTCTCGATATCGCCGGACGGATCCACGCGTCCACTCACGTGCGGCACGTTCTCATGCTCGAAACAGCGCACGACGTGGACAATAGCGTCCACCTCACGAATATGGGCCAGAAACTGGTTACCCAAGCCCTCACCCTTCGACGCACCGGCAACCAGGCCCGCGATATCGACAAACTCGATCGTGTTGGGCACCGCGCGCTCTGGCTTGGCGATCTCGGCGACCCGCTGCAGGCGCGGATCTGGAACGGTGACGATCCCTATATTGGGCTCGATCGTACAAAAGGGGTAACTCTCTGCCGGCACGCTCATGCGTGTGAGGGCATTGAACAATGTCGATTTGCCGGCGTTCGGCAAGCCGACGATCCCGCATTTGAGAGCCATTCTTTTCTGGCTTAGCGCCGTGCGCTTCAGGTTCCGCTGTGGCTGTGCAGCTCGTTCATGACCTTCTGGTATTGGCCGTGCACGATGTCGACGATATGTTCCCGCGCCCGGTGGATGGCGGCATCGATCAACTCCCGTTCCGACAACGGTGGCCTCTTCAACACGTAAGCCGTGGCGTCACCACCCGGCGCTGGCCGACCGATGCCAATTCGCAGACGCACGAAATCCGTGGATCCGAGATGCAAGGAAATATCTTGTACCCCATTGTGGCCGCCGTCACCGCCACCAAGCTTGAGCCGCACCGTGCCAGGCGATAAATCCAGCTCATCGTGAACCACAAGCACCTGCGGGACCGCGATTTTGTAGTAGTCCGTGAAGCTGGCAACCGCCTGCCCGCTGTGATTCATAAAGGTGGTCGGGCTAAGCAGCCATACCGGGCGCTGGCCAAGCTCGACTCGAGCGATGTCGCCGTCGAACCTACGCTCGAAACGCAAAGCCACGCCCGACCCTTCGAGCAGCGCGTCAATAAAACGGAACCCGGCATTGTGCCGGGTTTCCGCGTACTCGACCCCTGGGTTTCCGAGACCCGCAATCAGGGAAATGCCCTGAGTCATAATCGTTGTTGCGCCCGCATCGGGCACATCGTCACGCTTAATCCTTATCTCTACCCTTCTCCTTCTCGGCGTCCGCCGCCGTCTCCTCCGTCGGTGCGGCTTCGGCCACCTCACCCTCCACGGCCGCTTCGGCGGCTTCCGCGACGACCTCTTCCTCAACCACGCGCACCGTAACGATTGCAGCGACCGCATGGTCCCCGCCGCCATGGGCCAGGGAGGTGATGGTCACCCCTTCGGGCAGGGGTATGTCTGAGAGGTGCACCGACTCCCCTACGTGAAGCTGCGAGATGTCGACCGTCAAGTATTCCGGTAACTGGTGCGGCAAACAGGAAATATCTACCTCGGTCATCAGGCGCGACACGATCCCGCCCTCCAGCTTCACGCCCGGCGCAACATCTTCACCTGTCAGGTGAATGGGAATCTCCATATGGAGCTTTTCCGTAGCACTGATGCGTTGCAGCTCCATGTGCATCACCTTTGACTTATAGGGATGCATCTGCACATCTCGTAAGATGGCCTGATCCGCGTCACTGTCGACCTTGACTGTGAGAATCGACGTATGGAAAGCCTCGTTCTGCAGATAATGGTATATCGCATCGTGATCGAAGGTGAGCATAACCGGATCTTTGGCGCCCCCATATAACACCGCGGGCACACGCCCCGCGCGGCGCAGGCGGCGGTTGGCACCGCTGCCTTTCTCATCGCGCTTTTCAGCCGTGAGTTCAAACTTAGTAGCCATAAATTGCCTCCTTACTACATTGACCGCTTGCGCGTCACTGCAAAGCCTGCGCCACGCGCGAGTGATTTCATTCGACAAACAAAGAGCTCACCGAGTCTTCTTCGGCAATGCGTCGCATAGACTCGGCGAGCAACTCGGCGATGCTGAGTTGGCGAATGCGCTCACACGCTTGCGCCTTTTCACTCAGCGGAATGGTATCGGTCACGACCAACTCGTCGAGCACTGATTTGCTGACAACCTCTACCGCCTTGCCCGAGAGCACCGCGTGGGTGCAGTACGCCAGGACACGCTTCGCCCCCTCTTGCTTCAGCGCCGCCGCCGCTTCGCACAGTGTATTTCCAGTATCAACCATGTCATCCATCAGCACACAGGTATGATTGTCCACATCACCGATGATGTGCATGATCTTGGCCTCGTTCGGACGTGGCCGCCGTTTGTCGATGATAGCAAGCTCTGCTTCGAGTTGTTTGGCCATCGCCCGTGCCCGCACCACCCCGCCAACATCCGGCGACACCACCAAAAGATCTTTGTATTCGTGCTTCCAAATATCGCCGAGCAACACCGGTGAAGCATAGATATTGTCCGTGGGGATGTCGAAAAAGCCCTGAATCTGGTCGGCATGCAGGTCCATCGTCAAGACGCGATTGGCGCCCGCAGTTGCGATCATAGAGGCGACCAATTTGGCGGTGATCGCGACGCGCGCGGTGCGTGGCCGCCGGTCTTGGCGCGCATAGCCATAATAAGGAATGACGGCAGTGATGCGATGGGCTGAGGAGCGTCTGACCGCGTCGATCATCACCAGCAGTTCCATCAAGTTATCGGCACTGGGCGCGCAGGTAGACTGCATGATAAATACATCACGCCCGCGCACATTATCCATGATCTCAACCATGGTCTCGCCGTCGCTGAAACGCGAGACCAGCGCCTTTCCCAGCGGAATGCCGAGCCGCCGGGTAACGGCTTCCGCCAGCGCTGGGTTGGCATTGCCGGAAAAAACGGTCATGTTATCGACGGGCAATTTTGGACCCTCACGCGTTACCATTGCTGTACTTATTTTTATTTTTAGTGTGCCGCATTTTTGCGGCGAGTATTATGGCTGGGGTGCCAGGATTCGAACCTGGGAATGCCGGAATCAAAATCCGGTGCCTTACCGCTTGGCTACACCCCAATGTGATAGAAGGCGTCACATGTCGAGCAGTGGGTGTCTGTTCACTCCGCGTGCAACAAGACCGCCGAGCCCTTGCGGCAGCTGAGCCAGGATGCGCTTGCCGGTCTCGGCATCGGTGATCCTCAGATACACACAGCCCCCCGATCCTGTCATCCTCGGCTGGCCAAACCGAGCCAGCCACGCGAACGCCTCATCGACCTCGGGGTAGTGTCGACGCACAACCTGCTCAAGGTCATTGTGTATCCGGCCCGCGTGGAAGTCGCGTATTGTGATGGGAGCCCTAAAAGCTGTCAAACCAAGCTCGCCAAAAACCTTGGCGGTAGACACGTGCACGGGGGGTACAGCCACCAGATACCACGCCTCCTCGAGCTCAAGCGGGGTGAGCTGCTCGCCGACACCTTCCGCCCACGCGGCATGTCCGCCGATAAACACCGGGACGTCGGCCCCCAATTGTAAGCCCAGCTGTGCTAGCTGGGAACGCTCAAGGCGCAGGTCCCACAGGCGATTCAACGCCAGTAGCGTAGTGGCGGCGTCGGAACTACCCCCGCCGAGCCCACCGCCGGCGGGGATGCGTTTTATCACCCGTATCGCCACCCCGGAGTTGACCTGCGCCACCTCTCGCAAGAGGTGCGCTGCCCGCAACGTCAGGTCGGCGTCCTCGCTCACACCGACCAGCGGTTGCGCGCGAGTGATACGGCCATCATTGGTCACGTGAAAACTCAGTTCATCCGTATAGTCCAGAAATTGAAAAGCGGTTTGCAATAAATGGTAACCGTCCTCCCGGCGCCCGGTGACGTGCAGGAACAGGTTTAGTTTTGCGGGAGCCGGCCAGCTTTGCATCAGCTGGGTTGCACTGTCCAACGTTCAATCACCAAGCGTACCTCGAGTGTCAGCCGGTCTGCGTCAGGATCACGCACCTCCGCCGCGTTGAGCCGGCGGCGAATGAACAGCTTACTCGGGAGCTCGTAGTCTCCGTGGCGGCGGTATTGCAGGAAATCGATATCCCAGCCAAGTTGCTGCAGGCGTTTGAGCCTGCCGGAATCGTCAAGCGCCTGCACATTTGGTGTGGCCGGCACCGGCATACCGAGGACCCAGTAGTTCAAGCTATCGAGCGGCAGCCACCAGCCGGTAATGTCGAATAATAGGTGCTTGCCGTCCCTGGCTGAGTAAATATTGTTTTGCGCATCGCGCAGCCGCGCGCCGGAAGAGTCCTGGCTAAGGCGGAGGTGACCACGACCCAGCGGTCCCCAGAGATCGATCGTGTGGCGATCGCTGTGACGCACCCACAACATGGACGCCTGCCAACCTTCATCTGGCGTACGTGCCGACATCCGTCCGCGCACCTGCCAGCGGTCCAACGCCGCCAATTTGACCTGGCGCTGTTGCCAGGCAGCGGCCGCATCCTTGCCCGGGGGACGATCTTCAATCGTAGCGCACCCGGCCGCCACGGCGGCAACGAGCGCAATCCACGCTTTGTTCACGGATTGAATTTCTTGATCACGCCGTTGAGGACTTCGCTATCCGGCGTATCTTCGAGCGCCTTCTTCCACACCGAGCGTGCCTGGCGACGATCCCCCGTTACCCAGAGCACCTCGCCCAGATGCGCCGATATCTCGGCATCGTTGCGAATGGACAAGGCACGTTTCAGGTACTTGATCGCTTCTTCATGATTACCGAGTCGATATTGGATCCAGCCCATGCTGTCGAGGACGAACGGGTCATCCGGCTTTAACGCGAGCGCCCGTTCAATTAGGTCCAATGCTTCCTGATAGCGATCGGTGCGATCAGCAAGCGTGTAACCAAGCGCGTTCAGCGCCTGCGCATTTTCCGGATCCTGCACCAGGATCGCACGCAAGTCGCGCTCGGTCAGGTCCATCATATCGAGCTTCTCCCCGATTAGCGCCCGTGCGTAAAGCAGGTCCTTGTTGTTAGGCAACTGCTCAAGCGCGCTGTTAAGCAATACCAGCGCGTCAGAGTACTGCTTCGCCTCGCGCAGGATCTGTTCTTCCGCCATGTAGAGCTGCGCACGCTGCGGGTCGGACTGGGGCTGTATGCGCTGCAGGTGGCCCCTGGCCTCGTCGACATCGCCCTCTCTCGCGATGACAACGCCGAGCCGAACCTGCGCTTCGAAAAAGTGCTCCCCCACGACGATCTCGCGATACCAGCGTGCCGCCTGGGCGTAATCCTTGCGTTCCTCGGCGATCTGACCCAAATAGATACGCGCTTGCTGATTATCCGGGCGCAGCTGTAAGGTGCGCTTGAGATAGTCTTCCGCGTCATCGAGCTTGTTTGTCTGTAACGACAACAGCCCCACGGCGTAAAGGCTATCGGCGTCATCGGGCGACTGTGAAAGTACTTCCATGAACTGCGTGCGCGCCTTTTCCCATTGCTTGAGGTCAACGAGATAGCGTGCATAGTTCAACCGCACCAGGGCGGCCTTCGGATGCGTGCGGAGGTACTCCTCATAGAAGGCTTGTGCCTTAATCGAGTCCTTTTGGGAAACGAGGATCCCGGCTTTAAACAGCGCCGCCTCATCCCAGTCTGGACGTAACTCCAGCGCGCGCGACGCCGCATCCATAGCAACACCGAGGTCATCCGTGCGCACTGCCAGATGCGCCAGTGAAAAGTGCGCGTTGGCGTTTCCAGCGTCTTTCTCGACGAGCTCCTGCATGAGCTTCAACGCGGCCGCACGATTCTGTTGGCGACCGAGGACCGAGGCGATCCGACGATAGGCCCGGTCGTCGCCCTGGTTGGCGCGGGCGATCGCCAGCATTTTTTCGAAATGGCGTAGCGCCTCGGCAAGCTGGTTACGCTCCAGGTAGATGGCGGCGAGAGCTTCATGCGCGGACTGGCCGTCTGGCTGCAGGTCTACCCATAACTTCGCGCCCTCGAGGGCCTGCCCGTATTGCTTGGCGCGCAAGGCCGCAATAGTGGCACGTTCCGCCAGCCGCGGGTCGCGCGTTTTAAGTGCCGCTCGCATGAGGCTCGCGATGGCCAGGTCGTGCTGACCACGCTTCTCCGCTATTTCCCCGACAAGAATGTCGTACATGACCTCATCGGTCAGGGCGACCCGCGGCAAAGGAGTGCTATCCTGCTTATTAACGGCTTCAGCGCTGGCAGGTGCCTGGGCAGTGTGGTCCTCACCCATGACAGGCTTGCTAGCTGCACAAGCGCCCAGCAAAATGGCAGCCGGACCGGCTACGAGAAGTGGAAGGGTTCTGTTCATCAATCCTACCGGGCTGTAATTCACAAAATGGCGCAAGCGCAATCGTCTATACCGTTTGATAGCCTGAGACGTGAAAATCTTTCACGAAAGACAAGCTAAACTTGGCTAAGCAGTTTCTTACATCTCACCTGTCGTTGCAACCACACGCCACGTCTTCACCCTGCGTGGATGCTGGCCGTTACGACTGCGTTGCTATGCCGGGCGGGACAGGCAAATGAACGCACTCTTGTTATTAATCACCGCAGCAGTCGTACTGGGTTTCGGCTACCGTTTCTACTCCAAGCTGCTCGCGCTATGGGTCTTTCGTCTAGATACTAATTATAGTACACCGTCACAAACAGCATTGGCGGACAGCGGCGTCGGTGCCAGCCGGCACGTCGTTTTTGGCCATCACTTCGCCATCGTGGCGGGCGCGACGACGATCACCGGCACCACAATCGCAGTAGGCTGGGGATGGATACCGGCCTTTCTGTGGGTCTTGGCGGGTAGCGCCGTGGCAGCCGGCACTTATTCACTCGGAAGCCTGTGGCTTGCGGTGCGCCATGGCGAGTCCGAGCTCCCGGACGTCGCCGCCGCGCTCGTGGGGCCGCGCGCGGGCGCCCTGTTTCTGGCGCTCGCCATCCCGTTGTTGCTGTCTATCAACGCCATCTTGGTCTGGTTAGCGGCCACGCTTCTCGCCACCTACCCGGGGGCCGCCTTGCCATTCTGGGTACAACTCCTGATCGCGTTCGTTGCAGGCGTGTTTCTGCAGCGACGCCACGGAAATGGAATATTAGTTGTATCGCTCGCGGCCGTTGTCGTCACCGCCATCACCCTGTGGCTACTCGGCAAGCTCGCCTTCGCGTTTTCGGGGGCACTTAATCTCGACGTCCGGGGGTATTCGTTGCTGTCCGTCGATGCAACGATCCTCTGGGTGGTGCTCTTGTTGGTGTCGGCGTATTACGCATCCCGCTTGCCTGTCCACCGGCTCCTGCAACCACGCGGGTACCTAGCAGCGCTGTACACGGGTTTGCTGCTGCTGGCCCTGCTCATTGGCCTCGCGCTCCGCCCGCCAGCCGTGATCGCGCCAAGCTTTCACGCACCGGTGGATGCGCCGGGCGTCGTTCCTTGGATCTTCGTAACCTTGACCTCGGGCGCGCTGGCCGGCTTCTATCTGCTGTTCGCCACGGGTATCACCGGTCGGCGAATACAGCGGGAACCAGATGCACGTTATGTCGGCTTTGGCGTCGCAATTGCCGAGGGCCTGCTAGCAGCCAGCGCGATTGCGATCGCGGTCAGCGCATTCGCCACCGTAGAGCAGTGGACCAGCTACTATGCGTCATGGACCGGGGTTCAGGATCTACCCAAGCTACTGGTCCTGTACATCCATGGTTTCGCCGAGGCTGCGCAAGCCGTGGGCATCAGCGTCGAATTCGGACGTGTGTTTGCCGCTTTCGTGATCCTCGGGCTGATTGCGGTAAGCCTCGATGCCGGCATTTACGTGCAAAAGAATCTTCTGGCCACCCTCGCCCAGCGCTACCAGTGGCCTCGGCTCGCCGAGGCACGTGTAGCGCTACTCGTAACCATTGCACTGGTCGGCGCATTGGCACTTTATGACGGCCGTGGACAAGGCGGGCTATCGGTTTGGCCCCTCTTTGGAATCTGGAATCAGGTGCTGGCAATGGGGGGTTTCGCCCTGATCGGACTGGCGTTGCGACGCCGACAGCAGCCGATTTGGTTTGTCGCCGTGCCCGCCTTCTTTGTACTAGCCGTCATCGCATGGGCGTTGCCGTGGCAGCTTGCGCTTTGGTGGTCAAGCGCCAGCTGGTTACTATTTGCGTGCGGCGGTGCGCTCCTGGCACTGGCCATATGGCTCGGCTGGGAAACCGTGCGGGCCTGGAAACAGGACACCGGAAGCGCGCCTCACGCTTGACAGTCCCATTACAGCGTACACAATCCCAGCCTGGGTCGTTGTATTCGTTGCCATAGATGCACCTGCTCGCATTCGGAATCAATCATAAGACCGCTCCGCTGGAGATCCGCGAGCGCGCGGTTATCGCGCCTGAAGACCTCGTCGATGTCCTGCGTGACATAACCAGTAACGGTACAGCGGCTGAGGCAACGATCCTATCCACGTGCAACCGCACGGAACTGTATTGCGGCCTCGATCACGCCGACAGCGATAACGCGATCAACTGGTTCGCGGACAGCTACAAGGCCAATGCCGTCGACATCGGTCCTTACGTCTACAAGCATCGCGGTGCTGACGCTGTCAGGCATGCCTTCCGTGTCGCCTGCGGTCTGGATTCCTTGGTTCTGGGAGAACCGCAGATTTTGGGCCAGATGAAGGATGCCTTCGCCACGGCATTCAGTGCGGGGGCGACCGGTAAACTCTTGAACAGATTGTTCCAGCATACCTTCTCGGTGGCCAAACAGGTGCGCACCGACACCGCAATCGGCGCGAGTGCCGTTTCCGTGGCGTATGCGGCCGTCAGCCTCGCGAAACAGATTTTCGCTAATTTCGCTGACAAGACGGCATTGCTGATCGGCGCCGGCGACATGATCGAGCTATGTGCCCGACACCTCAAGGAGCAAGGCGTCGGACACATCATCGTCGCTAACCGTACGCTTGAACGGGCGCGCGCGCTGGCAGATCCTCTAGGCGCGCTGCCGATTTCGCTGGCAGAGATGCCCCCGCGATTGAGTGAAGCCGATATCGTCATCTCCTCGACAGCGAGCCAGCTGCCGATCCTCGGAAAAGGCGCGGTCGAGAGCGCACTGCGGCTGCGCCGGCACCGACCCATATTCATGGTCGACATTGCCGTCCCGCGAGACATCGAAGCCGAGGTCGCTGATCTGGCCGATGTCTACCTTTACACCATCGATGACTTGAAGGACGTGGTGCAGGAAAACTTGCAGGCACGATTGCAGGCCGCACGTGAAGCCGAAAAGATCATTGATACACAGGTGGGCAGCTTCATGCGCTGGCTAAGGTCGCTGGAAGCCGTGCCGAGAATTCGTGCACTGCGCGAGACTGCATATGCCGCGCGCGAAGCCGAGCTGGAACGGGCGCGCCGGCGTCTGGCCCGCGGCGAAGATCCGCAGGTGGTCATGGCGCGACTCGCCCATGCGCTCACCAATAAACTTATTCATGCACCTACGGCTGCTTTGCGTCAGGGCGGTCATGACGATGAGGCAACGCTATCCGAGGCTATCGGCAGGCTGTTTAATCTCAAAGAGGATAACGACCATTGAAACCGGCGATCGAAGCCAAGCTGGAAAAACTCATCGAACGCGATGCCGAAATCAGCGCGCTACTGGCGGATCCCGCGGTGATCGGCGATCAAACACGCTTTCGCCGCTTGTCGATGGAATACGCGGAGATCAGTCCGGTGGTACAACATTATCAGGCTTATCGTCAGGCCTGCGACGAGCTCGAAGCAGCGCGCTCGATGCTCCGCGACCCCGATAGCAGCCTGCGCGACTTGGCTCAAGAGGAGATCGAACGTATCGGCGCACGCATCGATGGCCTGCAAATTGAGTTGCAAAAACTTTTGTTGCCAAGTGACCCAAATGACAATCGCAACATCTTTCTTGAGGTACGTGCAGGGACCGGCGGTGTAGAGGCAGCGCTGTTCGC
>CAYGAS010000358.1:0-5431 GCA_964347935.1 uncultured Nitrospiraceae bacterium
TCGAATAGATGTCGGCGCTTTTCCGTATAGACATTGGCGTTTCCGACGACCGTCGCGCACGGGCACGCTCGCGTATAATAAGCAGCTGCACCGCTTGACCGATATGGCGTGCCGGCGCGGCAGGAGCTTCAGGCCGACTCGCTGGCCAATGCCGGTTGAACGGGCATCGCTGCGTCGTGGTGCCGAGCGTACCGACGTCGCGCTGGGTAATGGCTGCACGTTTATTCCAACCGTCGCGTAGTTATACCTGCCGCGCCGACAGCGCGGGGGTCTGGAGTTGTTGATGCCGCGTGAGTTCATAGTCGTTGAAGGCGCCTGTCAGAACAACCTGAGAGATCTATCGCTGCGCCTGCCATTGCACGAGCTGGTCGTCGTAACCGGCGTCAGCGGCTCAGGCAAGTCCTCGCTCGCCTTCGACACGATTTACGCCGAGGGACAGCGGCGCTATGTGGAAACCTTCTCGCCGTACGCGCGACAGTTTCTGGATCGCATGGACCGACCACAGGTGGCGCGCATCGACGGCATCCCACCGGCTATTGCCATCGACCAGACCAACCCGGTGCGCACCTCGCGTTCCACCGTTGGCACCATGACGGAGCTTAACGATCACATCAAACTCCTTTTCGCGCGCGCGGCGCGACTTTATTGCACTGGGTGCGGCAAGCCAGTGCAACGTGATTCTCCACAAACGATCTACGAGCAATTGATGGCAGCGACTGGCGGGGGTGATCACGAGGGTGTGCACCTCTTAATCACCTTTGCCGTGACAATACCGAAGAGTTTCTCTTCCGCGGAGGTGTTGCGCCTGCTCGCGGCACAGGGTTACACCAGAATCCGTAGTCAGCGCGCCGGCGTCGTTGAGGTCGTCCAAGATCGCGTGCGCACGGCCCACGGCAATCGCGATCGGATCATCGAGGACCTCGAGGCGGCGCTAAAACACGGTCGCGGGGCGGTCACGGTCCGCTCTGTGCGCGAGCCCGGCCGGGTGGTGGCGACCCACCGTTACTCGGCCGACCTGCACTGCCCCGATTGCGACATTCACTACCGAGATCCGATTCCGAACCTTTTTTCCTTCAACTCGCCGATCGGTGCCTGCGGCACCTGCCGCGGGTTCGGGCGCACGATCGGCATCGATCCTGATTTGGTCGTGCCCGATCACGCCAAGACGCTGGCAGACGGTGCGGTCAAACCGTGGCAAACGCAAAGTTATCGCGACTGTCAGCACGACCTGCTGCGTTTCGCGCGCAAGCGCGGTATCCCCACCGACGTGCCGTGGGCGAAGCTTTCGGCCACCCAAAAGCGCTGGGTGCTCGGAGGTGAGGGCGACTGGGACGACGGCGTCTGGTACGGGGTCTCACGATTTTTCCGCTGGCTCGAGGGTAAGAGCTACAAGATGCACATTCGCGTCTTGCTCGCGAAGTACCGGGCCTATGCTCCCTGTCCGGATTGCCGGGGTGCACGCCTGAAGGCCGACGCGCTTGCTTGGCGATTGGGCACGCGCGCCGATGCCGATCGCGTGCATCCACGCCAGGCGCCGCGCAGGCCGACATCACGCCCCCGGAGCCACACCGCGCTTCCTGGGCTCACGATTCACGATGTGATGCTATTACCCATCGCCAGTTGCGAGACGTTCTTTCAGCATGTGCGACTACCGGTCCCCATCGATGAGGCGACCGCGCTGCTGTTGCAGGAAATCCGCTCGCGATTGCGTTATCTGGTCGAGGTCGGCGTCGGCTATCTCACGCTCGACCGCCAGTCGCGCACCCTCAGCGGCGGCGAAGTCCAGCGCATCAATCTGACAACTGCCTTAGGCACCTCGCTGGTCAACACCTTGTTCGTCCTTGACGAACCGAGCATCGGCTTGCATGCGCGCGACATGCAACGGGTCATCGCCGTCCTGCACCGGCTACGCAATGCCGGTAACTCATTGCTTGTCGTCGAGCACGACCCGCAGGTCATGCTGGCCGCCGACCGGATACTGGATCTGGGGCCCGGACCGGGCGAACGCGGTGGCGAGGTGGTGTTTTTTGGCAGGCCGCAGGCCTTGCTCAAGTCACGGGTCTCGTTAACCGGCCGTTATCTGCGCGGCGATAAGACCGTCGTGCGCGAAACTGCGGGTCATCGCCGCCCGCCGGACGCGCTGATGCCCCACCTCGAGATCCTCGGTGCCGCACAACACAACCTCAAGAACATCGATGTGCGCATCCCCTTGAACCGTCTCGTCTGTATCAGCGGTGTCAGCGGCTCGGGCAAATCGACGCTGGTGCACGATATCTGTTATCAGGCACTACGAAAGCTCAAGGGTAGACCCGTCGAGGCGCCGGGGCGCCATCGTCGTATTCGTGGGCACGCGCATCTCGCCGACGTTGTGCTGGTGGATCAATCACCCATCGGCAAGACCGCGCGCTCGAATGCGGTGAGCTACGTCGGCGCACTCGACGCGATCCGCAAGTTGTTCGCCGCCGAGCCGCTTGCGCGCGAACGCGGCTACAGCGCCGGCGCTTTCAGTTTTAACTCAGGCAACGGACGTTGTCCGACGTGCAGCGGCAGCGGCTTTGAGCACGTCGAGATGCAGTTCTTGAGCGATGTATACCTGCGTTGTGCGGACTGCGACGGGCGCCGCTACCGCGCCGAGCTGCTGGAAGTAAAGCTCCTGCCCACGGCGGCGACTGCGGGCGGGCATGGTAAAACGAAACCCCGCGCGCGCGCGCGAGCAAAATCGATTGCGAACGTGCTCGATTTAACGGTGTCCGAGGCACTCGAGTTTTTCGCTGGCCACGCGGACATCTTGCGCGGGCTGGAACCGCTTGCCGCCGTTGGCTTGAGCTATCTTAAGCTTGGCCAGCCGGTACCCACATTGAGTGGCGGCGAGGCGCAGCGACTCAAGCTCGCCGGTCACCTGGCGAAGGCCAAGGGACGCAAGGCCGCCGCAACAGGCATGCTGTTCCTATTCGATGAACCGACCACCGGCTTGCATTTCGCCGACGTGGCGAAGCTGCTCCGAGCATTCAGGCAGTTGCTCGAAGAAGGTCATTCTCTCGTAGTGATTGAGCATAATCTCGATGTTTTGTCCGCTGCCGATTGGATCATTGACCTCGGGCCCGAAGGCGGGGATGGTGGCGGCGAGATCGTGTGTGCCGGCACGCCCGAGCAGGTGGCGGCCGTGGCGCGCAGTCACACGGGTGCGGCACTCAGAAGTTACCGTCGCGCGAGCTCGGGGATCGACACGTCGGCGGCCACTACCGCCGACGTCGATGCAATGCCCTGGCAAAAGGCGGCGCAAGAAAATCATGCGATTCGCATCCACAATGCGCGCGAGCACAACCTCAAAAACATCGACATCCGTATTCCGCGCGAACGTTTTACGGTCATCACCGGGATTAGCGGCAGCGGCAAGAGCACGGTCGCTTTCGACATCCTCTTCGCCGAGGGGCAGCGGCGCTACCTAGAGTCGCTCAACGCCTACGCACGGCAATTCGTGCAGCCGGCCGCGCGCGCCGATGTCGATGCGATCTTTGGTATCCCCCCGACCGTCGCCATCGAGCAGCGCAGCAGCCGCGGCGGGCGCAAGAGCACGGTCGCGACGACAACCGAGATCTATCATTTTCTGCGCCTGCTCTTCGTCAAGCTCGGTGTGCAATATTGTCCTGACTGCGACATCCCCATTGAGGCACAAACGCCCGAGGCCATTTTGGCGAAGATCATGCGTGATTTTCGCGGTCGCCGAGTGACGCTGCTGGCCCCGTTGGTGGTCGCCCGCAAGGGTTATTACACCGAGCTTGCCAAGTGGGCCGCCGGCAGAGGCTATACGCAGCTGCGCGTAGACGCGGCGCTGACGCCAACCGACGCCTGGCCCAGACTCAGCCGTTTCAAGGAGCACTCCATTGAGCTGCCGCTGGGCGAGCTTAGAGTCTCGCCGAGCACGGAGTCTCAGCTCCGCGCTCTGCTTGAGCGTGCACTCGATCTCGGCAAAGGCACCGTCCAGATTTTGACGCCCCCCTCCCATGCGGGAGGGCGCGCGGGTGCGGAGGCGGTTTTTTCCTCACGGCGCGCTTGCCCGCGCTGCGCCCGCAGCTTCGAAGAACCCGATCCGCGTTTGTTCTCGTTCAACTCCAAGCACGGTTGGTGCGAGCGCTGCTACGGCACCGGCGTGATGCTCACGGGTTTCGATGAGCAGCAGAGCGGCGAAGAGATCTGGTGGAACGAGTGGTGGGAAGGCGACGCCGAACCCTGCCCCGCCTGTCAAGGGCAACGCCTGCGCCCGCTGGCCCTGGCTGTACGCTTTCGGGGTCGCAACATCGCTGAAGTGACGCGCCTGTCCGTGAACGAAGCGGAGAAGTTCTTTCGCACACTGCGTCTGCGCGGGCGTGAAGCCGAGATCAGCCGCGACATACTTGCCGAGTTGCGCGCGCGATTGAGTTTTCTAAAGCAGGTGGGGTTGTCTTATCTGTCGCTAAACCGCGCGGCACCGACGCTAAGCGGCGGCGAGGCGCAGCGTATCCGCCTGGCGGCCCAACTGGGCTCGAATCTACGCGGTGTGTGTTACATCTTGGATGAGCCGACGATTGGCCTGCATGCACGGGATAACCGCATGTTGCTGGCGACGCTGCAAACCTTAGAAGCCAAGGGCAACACCGTGGTGGTGGTCGAGCACGATGAGGACACCATTCGCCAAGCCGGGCATGTCATCGACCTTGGACCCGGCGCGGGTGTCAACGGCGGGCAGGTGGTGGCCACGGGCAGCGTGCAACAACTGCTGCACAATCCACAATCGGTGACCGGTCGCTGGCTGGCACGGCCGCTGCAGCATCCACTGATCGAGGCGAGACGCCCCGTAAGCAGACAGGCGCCGACGCTGGTCATCATGGATGCGCATATGCACAACCTGCGTAATGTGCGGCTGTCGATTCCACTCGGGCGCCTGGTCTGCGTGAGCGGTGTCAGTGGCAGCGGCAAAAGCACGCTCGTACGCGAAGTCGTGCATGACAACGTGCGACGGCTGCTGGCGCAGCGGCGCGGCGCACGAGCACGACGCCGTCGCTCCATCTGCCTGTCAGGTTGCCAGAGCGTGCAGGGCTTGGAAGCCATCGACCGCGTGCTTGAAGTGGATCAGACACCGATAGGCAAGACCCCGCGTTCCTGCCCGGCGACCTATATCGGCTTCTGGGACCCGATCCGCCGCCTCTATGCAGCAACCCCCGAGGCGCGCTTGCGCGGCTATAGTCCCAGTCGTTTTTCATTCAACGTCCATGGCGGACGTTGCGACACCTGCGAAGGCCAGGGGCTCAAGAAGATCGAGATGAGCTTTCTGCCCGACGTCAAGGTGACTTGCGAAATGTGCGGCGGCGCGCGCTTCACGCCCGAGACATTGGCGGTGCGTTATAAGGACAAGAGTATCGGCGAGGTGCTCGCCATGACCGTAGACGAGGCC
>CAYGAS010000359.1:0-3838 GCA_964347935.1 uncultured Nitrospiraceae bacterium
CAGACACCGACCAACACCAGGTCGATCAAACCGGAGACGCTGCAGGTTTGTGGCGTACTTCGGTTGCTGGCTTGCAACTCGGGAGTCTGGATCGGCAAGCAGCGGTGCGTTTCGCTCGAGCTGCGCCAGCATCGCCGGCGTGCGACGCAAGATCCAGACGGGCTTGCCACGCCATTCCACCGTCAACATTTGTCCATCTTCGAGCTTGCTGATATCGACGTCTACCGGTCCGCCAAGCGACAAGGCGCGTGCACTGGGTCTCATGCTCAGCGCAAAAGGCACAGCCGCAACACCTGTCCCCACGGCACCCAGTGCCGTTGTGGCCAACAGTAAGAACCGCCTTTTCCTTGGGTCTGCTGCACCGTGCTTCATGGTGGTGTCCGTCCCATATCCTTATCCGCCGTGTCGCTGACCGGCCGGCCGTGCTGGACTTAACGCTGCTCGCTGCGGCGCAGAATCCCTGCGGCGCTACGCCCCCTGTCGAGCTATCAACTCCCGGACAATTAACACCGCAGTCACGCGTTATAACGTATACCAGCCGCCGACTCTATTAAGTGGCAAACGGATGTGCCATCGGGCATTCCATCAGGCATCTCTCCCCATTGCTGCAGCGCGTCTTCCATGCGGTTCTGCAACTGTATAAGCTCATCCAACTTTTGCCGGTTCTCTTCAATCCGTTGCTGCAAGATCTCCCGGACCCTATGGCAAGGAGACTTCCCCTGGCTACTTTCATCTAGGATTTCGCGGATCTCCTCTAAGGTGTAACCGAGGCGCTGCGCCTGACGAATGAAAATCAAGCGCGGCACATCCGAATAGGCAAATAATTTGTAGCCATTATCGGGATTACGCGCTGGGCTGAGCAAACCGATACGGCTGTAGTAACGGACAACGTGCGGCCGCACATTGCTATGCCTCGAAAGCTCTATTACAGTCAACATGATCGTCTTCTCCTATCTGCATTTCTTTAGATTGTTGTTGCGCTCACCCTTGGATCGACCCACAGGTCACGTCCGGAAAGACAGCGCACTGGAGGGAGGGGCCTTCTCGCAACCCGGCATCTCATTGGCCATCGCCAAAACATTCTATTACTACTCAGGCGCGAAACGCTGGTTGCGCGTTCGGCGGTCCACCTGTACGGACCGTTGCGTAAGAAAGACTTAGATCAGCAACCGCTGGAGGTAGAGGTAAAGCGGAGATGTTGAGTGTGAACGATTGTAGGCGGCACGCGAAACGGACAACCAGACAGTGTTACGCACGCCACCTAAAGATAAAGTGGGCACAAAATTATCGGGTGCAGGGGGTCGATGCCCGAGAATACCCGTAACGGATTTTGCCGCACCGTCATGCTTAACGGCCCAATAGCAGCAGCTGGGCTGCTCACCTGGGACTGACTGACCCGGGACATCTGCATCGCCAGAACCATAAGCGGCGGAGGCCAACCCGCTAACATGCTGACCCAACATCGCACCGAGAAGTCCGCGGCACGACGGCGCAGCCGCCACCAATGACACAGATAATCCACTAACGATTAACCAGGTCGCCAACTGGCGCCGACGCCGCTTAGTCGGAGCGAAGGACTTCTCGTTCATATTGATCACGACACTTACCCGCTCGCGGAATCGGTTCATCTTAGCACGCACACCATCACTGCACATTCTCGATCCACGCCATTCCTGACTCCGGAAGACGACCGAAGTTCCCAAAAATTCGCAATGCCAACACGATCCCCTTGGAGGATCCGGGCAAGTTGATACCCGGCATTTACGTCAGCAAACCTGCTCTCATGGATGATGCCAAATGTGGACAGCCTCTTGCGCGCGCTGCCCGTGACACGAACTACAGTTCTGTGTGAAAAGCTTCGCACCACAGATGATTTTTGCAATGTCGCGCTCACGCGAGACGGCCGATCGCACCACGACCACTTGCACCTCTCGGACAAATTGTTGTCTGGCAGAACCGCCCTTGCCGGGTCATTTTCTCCGTAACAAATGATCGACGCTCTACAACGGATTTCACTCACATTGGTGGCCCTCGACCGGGCGCCCGAAGCAATCATCTAACCTGATACCAACATACAGGTTGGTTTAGCAGCTGAGAGGGAAAGTTGCTTGCTCCGCCTGCTCGAGAGCGCCTGCTAGCATATGGGTATGGTCACGGTCGAGCCGCGAGAGGTAGGAACACGAGATGCATCAACCGCGTGCGACATCGGCATGTATTACTTGAATCGAGGCGGTGCGGGTACACGAAAAGAAGGGTACCGCACATTCCAGACGGTACTGTCGCACGGTCGTCATGATAGCAACCCAGCCAACACCCGCACTGAGTCGAGGATTAGGTCTCCTGGCTTTTTGGTCCCTTGAGGCGACGTCGGGATACTGCAGAAACGCGCATCCCAACACAACAGAAACTAGCTATTTGCAGGTGAGTACGAATGTTTACGTTTAAGTTTTGGCCGATCGGCTTCCTTATGCCCATCCTAGTAGCAACGCTAACGGGTTACTCAGGCCTTGCCTCCGGTGCCGACTTCCGTATCGAGTCTTTTACCCTGGATAACGGTATGCAGTTTGTTGTAGTGCCAAATCCTACGACGCCCGTCATAACACACATGGTCTGGTACAAGGCTGGTTCGGCTGATGATCCACCAGGAAAGTCAGGCCTTGCTCATCTATTGGAGCATTTGACTATCAAAAGTAAGAGAGTTTATTCAGATTATAGGCCCGGGCAACTTGTGGCTTACACCGCGCGACACGCGAGCGCCAACACTTCCTATGATTACACGTTGTACTACGACGTCACCACGGCTGATCGCCTTGAGGCCGTGATGGGACTCGCAGCGCGCGCGATGGCCAAATTGCCGATCACGAGCCAAGACGTGCAAGAAGCCAAGGAAGAGGTGCGCCAAGAACGTCGCCATGGTCTCGTCGATGATTCTGAGGCTCTTCTCGATCAACGGATAAGCGCATCTCTGTACGCCGGCCAGTCCTATGGCAATCCGATTCTTGGCTGGTCCAATGAGACGGGGGCGATCGCACAGGAAGATGTACTCGCATTTTTTCGACGGTGGTATGCGCCGAACAATGCAATCGTTACCGTGACTGGCAATATTACGGCCGCCCAGCTTAAGCCACTTGCGCAAAAGTACTACGGGGTCCTCCCTGTCCGTACCACTGATCGCAGGCACTCAGCCCAGGAATCCGCACGCAGAGCGAAAGGGCAAGTAATCATGCAGGATGTCCAATCCGTCTACCCGATCTGGAAGCGCGCCTACCTCGCGCCTAGTTACACGACCGGGGAGACAAAGCATGCTTATGCCTTGCAGGTACTGGCAGAGATACTGGGTGGGGCAACCGCGAGTCGACTGGAACAGCGCATTGTCAAGGGCAAACAGCTCGCGACCGAGGTCTTCGTTGACTATCTGCCAGATACCCGTGGCTTGGCGCGTTTTGACCTGCTTGCGGTTCCTAGCCCGGGCGTAGGTATTGACGAACTTGAGAGAGCTATTGATCAAGAAATTGATGCCGTCATTGTCAATGGTGTTTCGTCTGAGGAAGTGTTGCGCGCTCAGCAATCAATGCGGGCCGATATCGCATCGATGTGGCAGGATCCTTACAGCGCGGCCGAGTTCGTCGGTGTCTCAGTGGCGACAGGCCAGAAGGTTCGGGACGTCGAAGCGTGGGGTCACCGAATTTCGGCAGTGACCCCCGAAGAAGTGCATCAAGCTGCGAACGCTGTATTCCGTTCCTCGCCTTCAGTAACCGGAGTTTTATCGCGCAACGTCATCGAGTAGATGCGACCAGGAGGCGCACAGCGACAGGACCTCTCTGACGATCGGTCGTTC
>CAYGAS010000360.1:0-2247 GCA_964347935.1 uncultured Nitrospiraceae bacterium
TCTACGCGGAACGCGAAACACCGTGAGCCTAGTCGCGATCATCGGCGGTAGCGGCCTTACCGATCTCAAGGACCTGCAGATCACGCACCGGGCGGTCGTGCGTACGCCTTACGGCGAGCCGTCCGCGCCGATGGTATTCGGGCGCCTCAGCGAGCGCGAGATCGTGTTTCTCCCGCGCCACGGTCCCGGTCACACGATCCCGCCGCACGAAATCAACTACCGCGCCAACCTGTGGGCATTGAAAGAGACCGAGACTTCAACCGTCATCGCGGTGAATGCCGTCGGTGCGATTAGGCGTGACTTGGCCGACGCCAGCCTGGTCTTTCCGGACCAAATCATCGATTACACCTACGGTCGTGAGCATACCTTCTTCGGCAGCGATCAACGCCAAGTGACGCACGTGGATTTCTCGGAACCGTACTGCGAAAAGCTGCGCGCCACCCTGATTGAGGCTGCGGAACGGGCGGCAATTTCAGCGGCAAAGACGGGAACCTATGGCGCCACCCAGGGGCCCCGGTTCGAAAGTGCAGCGGAAATCCGCCGCTTGGAGCGGGACGGGGCCGACATCGTCGGCATGACCGGCATGCCGGAAGCGAGCCTGGCCCGCGAGCTTGGTCTTTGTTACGCGTGCATCGCCGTCGTGGCCAACCCGGCGGCCGGTAAGGCCGAAGGAGGCATCAGCCTGAAGGCGGTGGAAAAAAACCTCCAGGCCGGAATGACCAAAGTGCGAAAGCTGCTGGAGGAAGCGATTCCGATGATTGCAGCGGCGTGACTCGTGATTCGTAATTAGTGACCCGTGAACTGAGAGTCAATTACCAATAACCAGTTACTAGTTACCAATCACGGGATTTTCCCCTCACGTTTTACTTCTTATCCACCGGCGCAACCCAGACCAGCGCACCGAACTTCGGGTGGTCGAAATAATTGATCCGGCGGCTGCGAATACGCCGCTGCTCGCTGATACGGTAGATCTTGGGTCCGGCGTCGGCCGTCCCTGTCGTTGTGGGCTCGCGCCCACCGTTCTCGCGCAACAACAGTTCCACGTCCACGTGCAGGAACCGGCTCTGGTAGAAACGCACCGTCCCTTCCAGCTGGAGCGGATCCGTTCGCGCGTTTTTTAGATAGACCCACTGTGTCTCCGACGCGGCGTCTGCGGGTTGTAGCCAACGCTTGTGGACGAGCACGTGATAATCGGCGTCGGTTTCCAGCGTGCCCGCCGCCTTCCATAGCGGTGAATCGATAGCCGGTATGTTCTTGGCGGCTACGGCCTTCGCCATACCTGGAAGCTCGGTATCGACCACATCGCGAGCCCAAAGCTCGTCGCCCTCCAGGTAGGCCAGCTTGGTCTGAAAGACGACGATCTCGACCTCATATAACTCAGGGCTCTTGGCAGCGGAGGCCGGGAACGTGGCCAGGGTGAGGCCCAGTAAGACTGCTGGAAGAAGTGTAAAGCGCTTCAATTGCGTTTCCTTGTTGGTGGCGAAACTGTAGTATCCCCCAACTCAGCCTTCAATTCGAGTGAAGTCCTAAATGGCGGTCAGACACGTTTTGAAAATGGGCAATCCGCTGTTGTATCAAACGGCAGAACCGGTCACGCAGTTCGACACACCCGAATTAGACGCGTTGATCGCCGACATGTTCGATACGATGGCGGCGCTCAATGGGGCGGGTCTTGCCGCCCCTCAGATCGGCGTGTCCAAGCGTGTGGTCATTTTCGGCTTCGAAGCCAACCCGCGCTACCCCGAAGCCGAGCCGATCCCCGCCACGGTACTGATCAACCCCGCGATCGAGCCGATCGGCGATATCACCGAAGAGGGATGGGAGGGCTGTCTCAGCGTCCCGGGCCTGCGTGGCCTCGTACCGCGCTATGTAAACATTCGCTATACCGGTTACGATCAACAGGGCCGCCGCATCGACCGCACGGTGGCCGGGTTTCATGCACGGGTGGTTCAACACGAATGCGACCATCTCGACGGCATCCTCTACCCCATGCGCCTCAAAGACATCCGTAACATGGGTTTTGAGGACGCACTTTTCCCCGAGCTATAAAGCCAGCCGCGGTTTCCAAGTTAAGGCTAGAGTACGCCTATCCGTTGCGTGCCGGTTGTATCGAGGGCGCAAGCGCCTGCAAAAGTTTAGCCAGGGCATCGACGCGGGCGTCCACGGTGGGCATGTCTTGTTTGATGCGCAGCCGCTCAGGCCCGTCCAGCCGGTAGACGCCGGGCGTCGACTGCAGTAACTGGATGA
>CAYGAS010000361.1:0-2473 GCA_964347935.1 uncultured Nitrospiraceae bacterium
ATCGAATATATCCGCATCCCCAACAAGTCACCGGCCTACGACCCGCAATGGCAAGCACACGGCTATATGGACACGGCGGTCGCACTGGCGCAGCACTGGTGCGAGGCGCAACCGATCCAAGGCATGACCGTCGAAACAACACGCCTGGACGGCCGCACACCCTTACTGTTGATCGAGGTTCCCGGCGGTGCTAACGGCTGCGTCCTGCTTTACGGGCACCTCGACAAACAGCCTGAGATCAGCGGTTGGCGCGCGAATCTGAGACCGTGGACGCCGGTTATCGACAGCGACAAGCTCTACGGGCGCGGTGGCGCCGACGACGGCTATGCCGTCTTTGCTGCACTGACGGCAATACGTGCACTGCAGGAACAAGGAATTCCGCATGCGCGCTGTGTCGTCGTCATCGAGTGCTGCGAGGAGAGCGGCAGCTATGATCTGCCGCACTACATGGATGCGCTTGCCCCACGCATCGGCAAACCGGACCTCGTCATCTGCCTCGATTCCGGGTGCGGCAACTACGATCAGCTCTGGTGTACGACCTCATTGCGCGGTCTGATCGGTGGCACACTCACGGCCGAGGTGCTGACCGAAGGTGTGCACTCCGGCGATGCCAGCGGTATCGTGCCCTCGAGCTTCCGCGTAGCGCGGCAGTTGTTGAGTCGCATCGAAGACGAGGCGACCGGCGAGGTCATTGCGCGCGAGTTCTACGCCGAGATTCCAAAGGCGCGCGCCGACCAGGCCGCCTATGCCGGCGAGGTGCTGGGCACCAAGGTCTACGACAAGTTCCCGTTTAGCGCCGGTACGCGCCCGGCGCCTGGCGCGCTTTTCGAGCTCGTTCTCAACCGCACCTGGCGCCCGGCGCTTGCCGTCACCGGTGCGGCCGGTCTGCCGTCGCTCGAGAACGCCGGCAACGTCCTACGCCCTATGACTGCCCTCAAACTATCTTTGCGCTTACCGCCTACCGTCGACGCCAAGGCGGCCAGCACGAAACTCAAAACCATCTTGGAACACGACCCGCCCCAAGGTGCGCGCGTGACGTTTACGCCCGAGCAGGCAGCGTGCGGCTGGAACGCGACCGAGCTGAGCCCCTGGCTTGCGACATCCATCAACCGCGCCTCACAGACTTACTTTGGCAAGCCTGCAGTCTATATGGGCGAAGGCGGTACGATCCCGTTCATGGCCATGCTGGGTGAGCGTTTTCCCCGGGCGCAGTTCCTGATCACCGGGGTGCTCGGCCCGCAATCGAATGCCCACGGACCCAACGAGTTTCTGCACATTCCGACCGCTAAGAAACTCACCGCTAGCGTGGCTCAGGTAATTGCGGATCATTGCAGCCGAACTGACGACTGAATCCTGGCTAATCCGCGCTGCTGCTTTACCAACGCTCTTTGTCCCAGCGTTCCGGGTGGGCCCAGTGCCGCGCGTTGAGCCATTCCGGCGTGAGCTTGTAGTCGCCGATATCGAACTTGTACATCTGCAATTGCCGGCCGTCGCGATCGTAGTCCGCCACGAGCTGCATGCCGAAAGCGATGAAGTCGCCCATCTCCCAGCGGTTTTCGACATCCGGCCAGCCGTCACCCGCCGGCACGACAATAAATAGGCGCTGCGTAAGGAGATCGCGTAACCGCGCAATCAATTGTCCTCCACTCACCTTTTGCATGCGCTCGAGCGTGTTGGCCACGACGCATATGTCATAACGCTCGGCAGTGGGGAGATCCGTCATCGTTGGGTGCGCCCCTATGTGCTCGAGACGACAATCGGGATGTGCGTTCAAATAGGGCGTACACAACTCAGTTCCGCCCGGGTCCAGGAGCAGGATCGAGCGTGGCCTATACTGCTCGAGCAGCTTTCTCAGGTCATCGGCGTAGACCGGCTGGCTCATGGATCCACCTGTTATGCAATATCGGGCCTTCTTCGCGGGTCCCTTGGATCTATATGCGGCTATTCTGCGTACAGTTTCTAACGATCGCAACACCACCCGCTAAAAGCGCAGACACCGTCTCTTGCCATGCGGTAAGATCGTAACCATGCGCACAACCATCTTCTTGCTTATGGTGTACCTTGGGCTCGCCCCGGCTCTCGCGGTGCCCGCCACGATATGGGAACAAGATATGCAAGACGCTGCGCGGGCCTATGAAAAAGGCGACTACGGCGAAGCCGAACGACTTTGGTCACAGGCGCTCGAGAAGGCGGAAAAGTTCGGGACGCGCGACAGGCGGGTAACCACCAATATGAACAATCTCGCCGCGCTGTACTACATCCAGGGTAAATACAACAAGGCCGAGCCGCTCTTTGAACGCGCACTAGCGCTTTTGGAGGAACTGCTGGGCCCGAACCATCTCGATGTGGCAACCGATCTCAACAACCTGGCACTCGTTTATGTTGCCCAAGGCCGTTATGCCAAGGCTGAACCCTTGCACAAGCGGGCGCTTGTCATCTGGGAAGACTCACTCGGCCCCGACGATCCCCAGGT
>CAYGAS010000362.1:0-18190 GCA_964347935.1 uncultured Nitrospiraceae bacterium
ATACCTTCCAGCGTTTCATCGCTGCACCGTCACGATCCAACAATATGGGGACATCAATTTTCACCTGCTCGCGGAGGAAAGCACGGATGGTCTCTTCATCCTCGGAAATGTTGACAGTCAGGATTGCGAAAGGCTTGCCGGCAAGCCTTGCTTTCAGGCGTTGCATGGACGGGAGCTCGCGTACGCAGGGCGGACACCAGGTCGCCCAGAAGTTGACGAGCACGACACGTCCGCGATACTGGTTGAGGTCGTGCGTACCACCCCCGAGTGCTGCCAATTTCAGTGCGGGTGGCGTGGGATCGGCCGTATAGGAATTAAGCCCGCGCCTGCCAAGTGAGGGCTTGGACTGCGCCGGTCGTGTCTGGGTGGCGTTTTCTGGTGCAGACACCGTGGTCTTAGCGAGCTGCGCGATCGCTTTTCGCAAGTGGCTTGCGAAATGTACCAGCTCCGCTTGTTCACGTGGTGTGGCGTCAGCACGCAGATAGTAGCGGTCGCGAACCTCGGGTAGCGTGCGCACATATACCTTCGATCCACCGGCAACCAGTTTCTCCGCCGTCTGCGCTACATGCCAGCGCCCGGGCGACAAGGTCGGCTGGATGATGTAGATCGGCAGACGCGTCGCTCGTAGGATCGGATGGTAAATCGCTTCCTTGCCGGGTTCCGGCGTCCCAAAGTACAGATTGGGGTGGAGCAATACGATACCGGCAAGCGTGCGGTCGCGAGGGTGCCCGCTCTGCCAGGCGGTGGCGCCGCGCAGGGCCAGCAGGCCCGCGCGCCCCGCCGCCAGCAGGTACACACGTTTACTGGTTTGGCGATGCACGTGCTCAATCAGCTGAGCGACGTCATCGGCCGCAATCTGGTCGAAGTTGGTCTCTAGCGCCGGCAGGAAGTGTGCCTCCAGCAGCGCTGGCTGCCACACTTCGACGCCATATTCGGCAAGCTCGGCGGCGATGCGTGCTTCATTCTCGTGCCGGCCGTAACCGCTTCGCAGCCACACCAGGACGTCGCTGCCCTTCGAAGCATTCACGACCACTGGCATGTCGGTGTCGGGTGAGAGCTTGACACTGAGGAACTCTGCCGTTGTGTCGGCTGAAGTCGTTGACATCAGCGAGGCCAGCACGACGAGGGACATGCACCTCAGCGAAAGACGTATAGGGTGAATCACGGTTTCAAACTGTTGGAGCCTGCCCGAGTTTAATGGAAAGTTCGGTTTCCCTGCAGGGAGCCGTGCCAACTTTGTTACGCCCGCCGGCCATACCTAATATATATGTTGTTCTGGTTCTCTGCCGCGGGCGGCCCCGCCAGCGCGTGCTCCATGGTTTAGCGACCCGGCGGGGTACTGCGAACACCGCTAATGACCCCGGCATGCCGGTCTTGATATGTAACATCCCAATGCACCCGGTCTGGGCCGAACCTACCGCATTTCCGGTGATTTCGACCGTTGGGCCTTGGTTATATCCAGAACACTGCTTGCCGCTAGTGACGACCGCTTGTCCGGTAACCTGGGAAGCTAAAGTGGCAGCGCTGACTCATATGGAAGCACGGCCCTGCATGTTTTTCCGCAAGTCTACAGCTTGTTGGCGGGGCTCTGCGAGTGCCCGGGAATCAGCCTACGTTGACAGTCACCCATGCTCCGATACTCTCAAGTAAGGGGCTTGAAGAGGTCCATCGAGCGCATTCGACCTCAACCTCCAAGCTGGTCGCAGCAAAATCCCACGAGGCGCCGATGGTTCCTGGCAACCGTAGACGGGAGGTTACTGATATGAGCAGGTTGGCTCTGGCTGCGCTTCTAACCGGAGCGCTGATCCCCGGCGTCGTAAGCGCGGCGGAAGAGGTCTCCCGTGAACAGATCAAGGGCCTGGATGAGCAGATCCAGGAAATAAAATCGGATGTGCTGGGGATCGCTGCGGAATTGAGCCGTTTGGAAGAGAAGCTCCTTTACCCGTCGAATACGCAAATGTCCCTGTTCATCTCGCTCGCGCCGGGTGCGAAATTCCGCCTCGATGCCGTCGAAATTCAGATCGACGGCAAGCCAGTCTCACGCCATCTGTATACGCACAAGGAGCTCGAGGCGTTGAAGCAGGGCGGCGTGCAACGGATCTATACCGGTAACATTACCAAGGGCGAGCACGAGCTGCGTATCAGCGTGCTCGGCAAGTCAGACAGCGGCGGCGAGTACCGCCAGACAGGGAGCTTCAAGCTCAGCAAAGGTATCGGTCCGAAACTGGTCGGAATCACCATCGCGGGGCCGGGTGCCGGCGGCCAAGGTATATCGCTCACAGGCTGGTAGTTCATGCTTCGCTTTTTTCTCTGCCTGTCAGGACTGTTAATCCTTTCATCGTCCTTCACTGCAAGCACCTACGCGCGCAGTCCCCTGAGGGACTTCTATTTCGGCGAAGCCCTCTATTACGCCTATCAGGGCGAGTACTTCGATGCTATAGCCCGGTTGGACGTTGAGCTCGGGCAGCACTACGGCGTGGACGAGCCTAACCGCGACCCGCTGCATTACCACGTCGGCGAGGCGGAGTTCTCGGTCGGCGATTTCGAGCTTTACTATCGAATGCATCACCGAGCCGGTCGCGCCATCAAGGCGGTTCTGGAAGGGAACGTGGTCCCGTCGGTGCGCAATGAGGCCGTGTACCGTCTGGCGCGCATCTATTTTCAGAAGGACCAGGCGATCAATGCGCTTCACGCCCTCGAACGGATCCAGGGAGACGTGCCGGAGCGCATACGCGACGACTTAGCCTTCTTACGCGCTCAGGTGCTCATGGCCAACGGGCGGTTTACCGATGCAGTGGAGGTGCTGCGACCATTGCAGAACGCCAAGGGTTTTGAGGGGTTCTCCGCCTACAACCTGGGGATTGCGCTGTGGCGCAGTGGCGAGCCGGAGGAGGGCGGCCGCCAGTTCGATCGGGCCGGGCAGATCAACGGCAATGCACCGGGCGATTTGGCGATCCGAGACAAATCGAATCTGGTGTTTGGCAGTACGCTGCTCGAAAACAAGCAGCCGGCACTCGCCAGGAATTACCTCGAGCGCGTGCGTCTGCAGGGGCCATACTCCAACAGGGCGCTGCTGGCCGCCGGTTGGGCGGACGTAGCTTTGGATCGCTACGATCGGGCGCTCGTGCCGTGGACGATTTTGAGCCAGCGCAATGTGACGGACGCGGCCGTGCAGGAAGGGCTGCTCGCCGTGGCCTTCGCCTACCGCAAGCTCAACGCCTACGGCAAGGCCGCGCTTCTCTATGAGAGCGCTTTGAGCGCTTTCGGCAAGGAGCTCAATAAGCTCACGTCCTCGATCAGAAGTATCCGTGAGGGGAAGTTCCTGCAGGCCCTCGTGCGCGAGGAGGTGAAGCGAGACAGTAACTGGGTCGTGAAGCTGAGAGACCTGCCGGAGAGTCCCGAGACGTACTATCTGACAGAACTGATGGCGTCCCATGATTTCCAGTCATCGCTGAAGAATTACCTCGATCTCGAGGAGCTGAGAAAGAGGCTCGCCTTTTGGGAAGACGATCTGGATGCGTACGAACAACTCATTGCCCTGCGCAGGGCTTACTACCAGCCTCTGCTTCCCGACATAGACAAGGCGTTTCGAGTACTCGACTCGCAGATGCGGCTGCGTCTAGAGCAGCGTGACCGCGTGGCTGCGCGCATCAAAGCTATGCTGGTCGCACCGCGGCCCGACTTTCTCGCGACCGCGGATGAGCGCCTGATGCGTCAAGCGCTCGATGAGATCGAGCGCAAAGCCAAGCAACGCCAAGGTAAGGCGAGAGACGAAATCCTCGAGCGCATCAGCCGTCTCAAGGGCGTCCTGCATTGGCGCGTTTATACCAGCTACGACAGGCGCCTCACGGAGGCGTATAAGCACTTGCAGCAGCTCGATGCGGTCGTGGACGATCTAAGAACCCGATACGACTCCTTTGTAAGAACCCGACAGGCAGCGACACAGAGTTATGAGGGCTACCAGATGACCAGCCAGCTGCGTGGGCGTATCCGCGCGGCGATGGAAAAGGTGAATATGCTAATGGCGAGACAGGGGCACATGCTGGAACTCATGGCCATCAATGAGCTCGAGCAACGGTCCCGCCGGCTCGAGGAGTTCCAGGTGAAAGCGAGATTCGCCATGGCGGACAGCTACGACCGGGCGGTACAGGCACAAAACCCACCAGGCACACAGCGGCAGAACTGAATGGATCTCGCCCGTCGCATCGTTGCCATTGCTCTAGCCGCCAGTGTGGCCGCGTGCGCGTCAACCGGTGAGCGGGCCACCCTGGGGCAATTACGCAACGTCAAGATCGAAGTCAAAGAAGAGAAAGTCGAAGGCGGGATCGAAAAGGCGATCCAGGGCTACGAGCGATTCCTCGCCGAGACCCCTGAGTCGCCGTTGGTGCCGGAAGCGATGCGCCGCCTGGCGGATCTCAAGGTCGAGAGGGAGTACGGCCTCGTCGGAACGACGTCGACGCGAACGAAAACGCAACATGCGGCGAGCACGGCCCTCGACACGCCCGAGCGATACGATGCAGCCAAGGCCAGGCACAAGCACACGGCCGGCCGCACGGAGGAAACGGCATCAGGCGCTACGCCCGGTATCACCACCGAGTCAGAGCGTGATTTTGAGAAACGGGCGACGGCAAGCCCGGATATGAGGGGTGTGGCGCAAACTGCTGACAAACCGCTGCCGGCGGGAGCAGATCTGGAAAAGGCGGGTCCGCGCGAGGCGATCGCGCTTTATAAGGAGTTGCTGGTGAAATACCCGCTGTACGAGCGCAAGGATCAAGTCCTGTACCACATGTCGCGCGCCTACGAAGAACTGGGTGACGTCGACCAGGCCATGGCGGTGATGAATCGACTGGTCAAGGAGCATCCCCACTCGAAGTATTACGACGAGGTGCAATTCCGGCGAGGGGAATACTTTTTCACGCGCAGGAAGATCCTCGATGCGGAAGATGCCTACGCAGCGATCGTCAACAACGGCATTGGCTCGTCGTTTTATGAGTTGGCCCTGTACAAGCTCGGATGGACTTTTTACAAGCAGGAGCTTTATGAGGAAGCGCTCCCCAGGTTCTTCGGAGTCCTGGACTACAAGCTGTCCACCGGGTTCGATTTCGAGAACTCGAAGGACGACTTGGAGAAGAAACGGGTGGAAGACACCTATCGCGTTATCAGTCTCAGCTTTTCGAGCTCAGGCGGCCCGAAGGCAGTCGCCGATTATTTCGCAAAACATGGCAAACGAACTTACGAGTCGAATATCTACCAGAATCTTGGCGAATTCTATCTCGATAAACGCCGGTACAACGACGCCGCCGTGGCTTACAAGACATTCGTCAAGGGCAATCCCTATCACAAGCTTTCACCGCATTTCGACATGCGGGTGATTGCGATTTACCGCAAGGGAGCCTTCCCTCGGCTCGTCATCGACTCCACGAAGGATTTCGCGCGCAGCTACGGCCTAAAGTCCGACTACTGGAAATATTTCGATCCGAAGTCACGGACGGAAGTAGTGGGTTATCTGAAAGAGAACCTGAGGGAGCTGGCAAACCACTATCATGCCCTCTATCAGGATAAGCAGCTCCACAAGCAAAAGAATGTCAACTTCCAGGAGGCGCTGATCTGGTATCGGGAATTCCTCGATTCTTTCGCCTCCGACCCCGACACGCCCGCCATGAACTACCAGCTGGCTGATCTATTGCTCGAGAACAAGGCCTTCGTCGACGCAGCCGTGCAATACGAGAGAACGGCTTATGACTACCCTGCGCATGAAAAGGCGGCGGCGGCCGGTTACGCTGCCGTTTTTGCCCGTCGCGAGGCGCTGAAAGGTGCCGTACCGGAGACGCGCGGTACGGTGAAGCAGGATATCATTCGCAGCTCGCTCAAATTCGCGGATACGTTTCCGAAGCATGACAAAGCGGCGGTGGTGTTAGGTGCGGCTGCCGATGATCTGTATGAGCTGAAGGACTATGAGCGAGCGATGGCGGCAGCGCGCAAGCTGATCGACCAGTTTCAGGGGGCCCAGCAGGATATTCGACGGGCCGCATGGTTGGTCGTGGCCCATTCATCGCTGGAGCTAGAGAACTTCGCCGACGCGGAAAAAAGCTATATGACCGTCCTGCAGCTGACAGCCGACAACGACAAGACACGCGCGGCGTTGATCGATAACCTAGCCGCGTCGATATACAAACAAGGTGAGCAGGCGAGCAAGCGGGAAGATCATAAAGCGGCGGCCGGCCATTTCCTGCGAATCGGTAATGTCGCGCCGACCTCCAAGATACGACCCACCGCCGAGTACGACGGGGCCACGGCGCTGCTGCAGCTCAAAGAGTGGAGCAGGGCCGTAGAAGTATTGCAGGCTTTCCGCAAGAGGTATCCGGCGAACGAGCTTCAGCCCGAGGTCACCAAGAAGATCGCGTTTGCTCACAAGGAAGCGGGAAACCCGGCGCTTGCCGCTGCCGAGTATGAGCGTGTCGAAACCGAGACCAAGGACGATGAGTTGCGCCGCGGGGCATTGTCGCTTGCGGCCGAGCTCTACGAGCAGGCAGGGCAGGCCGAGGGCGCACTGCGGGTCTACCGCCGTTATGTGGACTACTTCCCCAGGCCCCTGGAGCTCGCGGTGGAGACGCGATACAAGATCGCGCAGCTTTACAAATCCACGAAGGACACCAAGGGTTACTTCAACGAGTTGAAACAGATCGTGAACAGCGATGCACAAGCCGGCAGCGAGCGAACGGATCGTACACGCTACCTGGCCGCGGTGTCAGCTCTGGTGCTGACGGAACCCCTTTACGAGCGATTCGTGGAGATCAAGCTCGTCAAACCTTTCGAGAAGAACCTTGCGCGTAAGAAGGCGGCCATGAAGAAGGCGGTAGACGCTTTCGGGAAGCTTCCTGACTACCAGGCGGGGGAGGTGACCGCCGCGTCGGCGTTCTACATCGCCGAGATGTACTACCGTTTCGGTAGGGCGTTGATGGAGTCCGAAAGACCGGACAATCTGAGCGCCCTCGAGCGCGAGCAATATGAGCTCGCGCTGGAAGAGCAGGCATACCCGTTCGAGGAGAAAGCGATCTCGTTGCACGAGAAGAATCTCGAGTTGCTAGGTGTAGGGGTCTATAACGCCTGGATCGACAAAAGCATCGACAGGCTAGCGAAGCTGGTGCCGGCCCGTTACGCCAAATTCGAGGAGAGCACAGGCTTCCTCGACAAGATCGGACCCTACCAGTACCAGCGCCTCACGCAACCTACGCCACCACCCGCGCCAGGCTTAAAGCCTGGAGAACCGCTACCCACCGAACCCGTGCAAGGGCCGGAACGGCCCGCTCAGCAGCAAAAGCCGCATCCCGCGAACGTGTCCGCCGGCTAGGCCGCTCTCCCGCTGGGCGGTGACAGGCTCCCGCTAGTCGTCAGCCTTACCGATATAGCGGCAAAAAGCGGGCCGCATCAGGTGACGCCGCTCGTCGCCGACAGGCGGTTGTGGCAAGGGGGCAGACTGCGTTGACGGTCTTGCAGATCAAGGCTAATTCCTTACAGAGCCTCTCAAAAGCCGCGGGACGACAGACACTTAGCAAGCCGTCCGGCGGCATAGACGCTTTTTGGCCATCGCCGCCCCTGCCCACCCTGAGAACAGGGAACGGCAAAACGCCATTGAACATGAGTTATACGGAAGTACCGAGACAATGAAGTTCACGCTGTTGCGCGATACCCCACTTGGCAAGCTCACCGTGTACTCGGCGTTGGTGTTGATACTGGGGGGCTGCGCCGGCGGTCCGCGAAAGCCTACTGATGCGCAGGCGGAAGCTGCCACGCGCGGCGTTAACGCCCAACAAAATGATGTGACGATCCCTGAGAAGAATATAGCGCTAGATGTCGATGTCATCGCCGATTTCGACGCAGCGATGAAATACCTCGAGGCGGGTGAATACGCAAAGGGAACGGATCTGCTAAAGAAAGTGACGCAACGTGCTCCAGAGCATGCAGTGCCGCACATAAATCTCGCCATGGCGTATCAAAAAATGGGCAAACTCGCGGAGGCGGAAGAGAGCATCAAGAAGGCGCTAGAGCTCGAGCCGGACCATCCGGTGGCCAACACCGAGTATGGCGTGATCTGTCGCAAGACTGGACGATTCGCCGAGGCGCGAGAGTTCTATGAGCGGACCCTGAAGCGATATCCCGCATTCCTTCCAGCAAGAAAAAACTTGGGGGTGCTCTGCGATATTTATCTACGGGACCTGGAATGTGCGTTGACCCACTATCGGCTTTACAGCGCCGCCGTGCCCGACAACGAGCAAGTCAGAATCTGGATCGCGGATCTGGAACGGCGACGGGCGCAATAGGCGCGTTGAGGGGGTGTAATGTTGAGAAAGCTTATTCTTGCTGTCGGTCTTTGCGCATTCGCCATGGCAGCCCTCGCGCAGAATGGCGCCGGGGGCGAGGCGAGGGGAGTGTCGAGCGGGGCTAAGGCAAAGGAACAGTCAGGCGGGAGCGAGGCGAAGGAATTGTCCGGCATGTCGATATTGGGCAACGACGAAACGGCCAAGGCGCTCTATATCGTTCCCTGGAAGAGCTCGGAAATCGGGCTCGCGGCTGACCTGAGGTCGGGTCTCCTAAACGATGCCATGGTACCGGTCGACAAAGAAGTGTTCATGCGTGAGCTCCAGTTTTACGAGATCACCCATCGTGAATGACAAGCGTCAATGTGGAAATTGCTGTGAGGGCTGAATCATGTGGCTAATCAATTCGATTGTGAGATTCATCCAGGACGGTGGGCCGTTCATGTATCCGATCTTGATGGTCGGAGCACTCGGTACCGCCATCGTCATCGAGCGGTTCATCAAACTCTGGGCCGTGCGCATGGCCAATGAGGCGATGTGGAAGCGTTTGCATCCCGTGCTCGTAGAAGGTGACTTCGAAAAAGCCAGAGAGATGACCGCCGATGACAAGTCGACCGTGAGCCAACTCTTGGGTTTAGGGCTGGTTCGGCAGGGAGCCGTCCGACGCAGGGATGATATCGAGATCGCTATGGAAGAGGGAATGATGGAGATCATTCCGCAGCTGGAAAAACGGACCTCATACGTGGCCCTGTTCTCAAATATCGCTACGCTGCTGGGTCTCCTGGGCACCATCCTCGGGCTGATTCAAGCATTCAACGCGGTGGCTAACGTAAATCCAGCTGAAAAGGCAGACCTGCTTTCCGCCAGTATTTCGGTTGCCATGAACACCACCGCGTTCGGATTGATGGTTGCGGTACCACTGCTGCTCGCGCACGCGTACCTGAACTCCCGGACCACGGAGATCATCGATAGCCTCGAGATGGCGTCGGTCAAGACGCTCAACATCATCTCGTCAGCGACGCCGCGCAACTACGAAGTCGCCTGACCATGTTGCGGTTGCATCACTACAAGCGGCACAGAGAGGCGCCCGAGCTGGACGTGACGACATTTCTAAACCTGATGGTCGTGCTGATCCCCTTCCTGCTCATCACCGCGGTGTTCTCCCGCATCACGATCATGGAGCTCAACGTGCCCACCGCGGCAGGCGCGCCCGTCGACAACAAACGGCAGCTGATAATCGAGGTCATCGTGCGTAAGAAAACGTTGCAAATCGCAGACGGCAACCGTGTGGTCGCAGCGATTCCGAAGCAGGGCGGAAAGTATGATCTTCCCAAGCTGTCGAAATACCTCATGGACTTGAAAAGCAGGTACCCCGAAAAAGAGGACGTCACCGTACTATTGGAGCCGGACATTCCGTACGAGGACATGGTGCACGTGATGGATGCCGTCCGAGTAGCCGAGATCAAGAAGCCGGACGAGGAGGAAGTACAAAAGATTCCGCTGTTCCCTGCCATATCAGTGGGTGATGCGCCATGAAGAATACCCGTCGCATGAAGCGCATGAGCCGGGGCAAGCGTTACAAAGCGACCCTCAACCTCACGTCCTTGATGGACGTCTTTACGATTTTGGTGTTCTTTCTTCTGGTGAACCAATCGACCGTGGAAGTGATTGAACCGCCGAAGAACATCAAATTGCCCGACTCGGTGGTAGAGGCAAAACCGCGTCAGACGGTTACGCTTATGGTGAGTGCGGATACTGTGTTATTGCAAGGTGAGCCGGTAGCTTCCATCGCCGAGATTCTGGCGGTCAAGGGGGACAATATCGCCCCGGTCAGGGATAGGTTGCTTCGGCTCAGGGACAGCATCATCGGCATCAACACCGCTACGGTGGCCAAGAGCGATGAGATCACCATTCTCTCGGACAAAGAGATACCGTTCAAAGTGCTCAAGAAGTTGATGTCGACGTGCACCAGTACAGGTTACACACGCATATCGCTCGCCGTGAACCAGAAAGCATCACAGAGCCCTACCGGTTAATTGCGTGAGCGTCGTCGTTTCTCAAGAGCAGCAAGATCTCAACGCGCGGATCGAGAAAGTCCGTAAGACCATAACGCAGCTCAAGAAAAAAGTGAGCGCGGCCAATGCCGAGCTGGACGCAATCGCGACGGAGAGGGAGCGGTATGAAGTCCTGAACGAGATCTGCCAGGCGCTCGACAAACTGGACGAACTGGGCGCAGCGGACCTTTTCTGGGGCAAACAAGCGCCTGCACGAGAGACAGCCGCACACCTCAACCGTGTCCGCAGCGTAGCCGCGGATTTCACAGAGAAAGTCGCAGCCATCGAGCAGCGCCGCGAGTCACTGCAGAACGAGATACAGGAACAGCTCCTGCAGTTCGATATGCTGAGTGATGCGCTCTTGGAGCAGCAAGAGCGCGAAGAGCGCAGCAAGTACGACTTCATCATCGATCGCGAGTTCGTCCCGCCGCCATATCATCCGCCGCTCATGCCGTGGGAGGAGGAGGAAGAGGATAAGCGGCGGTTCCGCAAGTTGCTGCTCGCGTGCCTGCTCTGGGCGATATTGCTCGGTCAGATCGTGAGCATCTGGACGTTGCCGCTTCGAGAACCGCTGCAGGTAGCGGAGGTACCCGAGAGGTTGGTCAAACTCGTCGAACGGCAGCGACCCAAGCCACCACCGCCGAAACCAGCGGAGGACAAGAAGCCGGAGAAAGAGCCCGAGAAGAAGAAGACGGAAGAAAAGCCGAAGCCGAGCGAGACGCAAGTGGCCCGCAAAAAGGCAGAGAAGTCCGGCGTGCTGGCATTCAAGAATACGTTCGAAGAAATCATGAACGATCCGGCCGCCGCGAAGCTCGGCGCGGATGCTCGCATCCAAGACACCGGCAAGCAGGCGGTCGGAGACGCGAAACGCTCGTTAGTGGTGGCGAAGGCGCGACAGGGAAGTGGTGGCATCAATACGTCGGCCATCAGCCGCAATGTCGCCGGCACAGGCACGAAAGTGAGCGGCGTTCAGTTCACGCGCGTGGAGAGCTCCGTCGGCGCCGATATGAAGGAAGCGGACCGGCCGCTCAGCGATGGCCCAGGCCCGTCGCGCACGGACGAGGAAATCCAGATCGTCTTCGATCGATACAAGGCGACGCTCTACAGAATCTACAACCGCGAGTTGCGAAACGACCCGAGGCTACAAGGAAAGATGGTGTTGCGTCTCACCATCGAGCCCGACGGCCGCGTCTCTGCATGCTCGATCGAGTCGACCGATTTGCCGTCGGACATGCTAAAGAGGGAGGTGGTCGCGCGCGTGAAGCGGTTTAACTTTGGTCCGAAAGCAGATGTGCCGCCAGTCACCATTCTGTACCCCATCGATTTCTTGCCAGCTGTGTGAGCACGCAGGCATCAGGAGAAGTGAACGGGAGCGTATGTGCATGCCGATCTCTAGACGTCGGGGCAGCCGTAATGATCGCGGTTATGACGACTCGGGCGGCGCGCATTTCGTTCCTTAGGACATCCGCATGAGAGCATGACCGTTGAAGTAAAGCAATAGGCGGTTCGCGCCAGTCGCAGTACCAGCCCATCCACATCTCAACTGCTTGATCGTCAAATCGAGCGGCACGGAATCGCTCGTCCACGCGCATCGTATCGCTGCGCCGCGTGCGTCATGCAACCTGACAAACGGACATCGTAAACACGGTCCCAGGAGCTACAGATTATTAAGGAGTAAGGATCTGCACGAAAGGAACGAAGGGCTTGATTGGTTCGGCCGTCAAGAGACGCATTCGTGCGGTCAACGTTTGGTTGGCTGTCGGCGCTTTTCTGTTGTTGGCCGACAATGCGCTGGCTGCGTGTCCGACGCTCGATCCGACTATCACGCATCGTCTCAATGTGAGCTACTGCGAATTGTGCGGTGTCGGTACGGTGACGATCCGGTTTCGCTATCCGGGGAACAACAATCCCGATCTCACTAATCTTGTCATCACCGAAAACCTCGGTGCCTCTGGTCTGACCTACATTCCGGGCACGACAAGCTTCGCTGTGAACGGCGGCCCGGCACCGGCGCCGATCGACCCCAGCGTTTCGGGCCCTAACGGATCCGTGCTCACATGGAACCTCGGCAACTACGTGCTGCTGTCGGCCCAGGGCGGCGGGTCGGGAAATGCTCGGCTTCTTGATGTCACCTTCCAGGTGCGCCGGGCAAACGGCGTCACCGAGGAAGGTCTGTTCACGGCTAGTCGCACGGTGAGTGCCAGTATCACCTACGCCACGATCAACGAGCCACCGAGTTTCACGTCCTGCACGGATACCGAGAGCAGCGGCAACCAGACCCTGCCGTTGCGCGCACCGAACCCCAACATCATCAAGCTCGGGCGCAACGTCGATGCCAACCAGACTCCCGGCCAGTATGCCGACCCGGTTTACGGCCATAACAACGACGACATCATCTGGCGTATCGAGATCGAGAACAACGGCCTGGCGGCCATGCAGGATGTCAGGTTTGACGACCTGATGCAGGCAGGGAATATCGTGATCAACTATGCCTGTCCGACGGAAGCCAGCGCCACAACCATTGCCAACAACAATGGCGGTGGTCCAATCCCCGGCAATTGCGTGCCCGCCAGCAATACCATCAACAATTTCATTGTCGCCGATCCGTTTGGGGCCACGGGCGTCACGACAAACTGGCCCAATGGCGGTGCCGGTAACGGCTTTACCCGGAATCTGAACGGCCGGGATGTGGATGTCACGGCGGGCGGCAGCGCCTTTATCTATCTCGTCGGCAAAATCACTGCCAATGGTTCCTGTGTCTCCGGGGGCAGAACGAATAGCGTGTCCGATTTCCAATTTGGCTGCGAGGCTGACAATAACGGCGTGGGCGGAATTGTGGCCGCAGGCGATAGCGCCACGCTGCGCACCTTCCACGGGGACGTCAACAACCAGTTAACCGTCCAGCGTGCGATTACCGGCATCAACACCAGCCAGCCGGTTGGCAGCCGTGGTTATGTCACCCTGACGATCAGGAATAATACGGGCGGCACCGTCAAAGATATCTTTTTGGAGGATGTTCTTCCGCCAGAATATGTCGTCGACCCGACCTACTGGACGACCGGGCTCGTCAAGAACCTGCCGGTGCGAGGGACGCCCGTAGTCGGCGAGAGCTCCATCGACCCGTTTTACAACAGCTATTCGGGCATGATCGATCGCCTCGAGTGGCTGAACCCGCAGGGTTTATTGACTTTTCCCTCGCAGGATCCGTTGCAGAACACCACGCCCCGGTTCCGGTTGTTCAGCAGCACACAACACAGTATTTACCCCGATCAGCAGCACATGCTCCGTCATGGCGACGTGTTGACGATCACCTTTCCGATCGTGCTGATTCGCCAGGCGATCGCACCCTACGAGCCGTATGATCGGGTCGGCGATCTCGACGTCACCCCGGAGGAATTCCCAGTCACCGCGACTGATCCAACCTTCCAGGCAACGTTGACGAATTCCCTGACCGTCGATTACGACACCTTCTGCCCGGGCCAGGGACACTTTACGCGTTTTTTCAACAACAACAATATCCCGGCCTTTCCCGAAGATCTGGATGTCGCCATCGGCGGAACGGTCTTTATTCTCACCGACGACCCCAACCAGCAGCTAACGTTGCCGGTGCGGTTGACCAACAACGGCGGACACGATGCCCGCAACTACAATCTGTTCGTCAGCTTCGGCGCCACGATGGAGGTGGTGAGCGCGCCAGCTGGGTGTCAGGTCGTCTCGCCGCTGAGCGGCACACCGCCGCAGCCGGATCCATGGAAGGTGTGGGTGAACCCCCCGTCGAACCAGATCGCTATTCCGTCCACCGCGACCGTCTACCGTTGCACCGCGCCGGCCGTGATTGCCCCGGGACAAACCGTCACCTACAGCTTCAACGTTATCAAGACCAGCGACCCCGGCAGGATCGCAATTGATGATCTGACTTTTCGCGCCGATGTGGTGGGGGAGATCACGCTGCATGACGGCACACCGCTCTGGTTCCCGACACCCACCGTGCGTGCTGATGGACAGCTCGATCGGGCCAACAACTACTCGCTGGACGCCGCTTGGGCGCGACTCATCGGTTTCAATCTGCTGAAGACCCAGGTCGGCACGTGCACGGAAAACAACCCGCCGCCGGGCACGCCCGATACGCTGGTACAGATCGGCGAGGAATGCACCTTCCACATCGAGGCAGGCGGCTGGTTCGGATTCGAAACCCCGGGTTTCGCCTTTATCGCTGTGCAGAACATCGATGTGGTCGATGAGATACCTGATGGGCAGGCATACATCTCGAGTACCGATCCCCTTGCCCAGTCGACCCCGTTGATTACCGGTGTGACCTTGAATCCGGCCCCGGTGCTGCCGCTGGAGGAGGGCTGGTTCGACTGGCGCTTCAATGTGAATCAACGCATCGAAGTGGCGGGGGAGTGGTTCCGCGTCAACGCTACCACGCGCATCCTCAACGACGCACTCAATAGCCGCACCGCACCCAATTTCCATGCGTCCGACAGTGACAACATTCTCAATTCCACGTTCGACGCCACTTTCCAGAACAACAATACCGGCGCGACCGAGCAATTTGCGCTCGGGCCAACCACCGTCGGTTATCCCAACGAGCCGATCCGCCGTTTCGACCTGACTGTCACCGAACCGCTCCTGCAGGTGGTCAAGGAGGTCTGTAACGAAACCCTGTATGGTGCCGGGCCGACATGCAGCAACTTCGTGCTGCTCGCCGATGATGGTGACGCGTTCAATTCCTATATCTACCGCCTAACGGTCACGAACGAGGCAGCGAGCGCGGGGGTCACGCGCGCCCCCGCCTATGACGTCATCGTGACGGATGTGCTCGATGCAAGCGATCTGGCCTTCGTCCTGCCATTCGCGACGGACGGCCTGAACAATGACGGCGATGCCGCCACCGATGAGGCCGGCGCCGAGGGTTCCATTAATGACAACGTCGTCAAGAACGGCACGCCGGCCGAGATCACCTTTTCCTACACCCACAGCACGGCGTTGCAGCGCATCGACCCCGGCCAATCGGTGCAGCTGTATTACCGGGTTAACTTCGATGACGACGCTGCGCCGTTGCAGACCTTCACGAATACGGCGAACACAAGCTACGACAGCCTCGCGGGACCGACGGGCAATCAAACCGTCGATCCGCGGCCAAGTGGTGAAATCGGCGGCGCGCGTGTCTATCAAGCACCGCCTACCTCTGCCCAGGTGCGCATCATTCCGGTCTTGACGCAGCCGAAGCGCATCACGCAGTTGTCGAATACCCCGCCCAGCGGATCCCCGCAGCCGGTCTCGATTGGTGAAGAAATCGAATACGAGCTCGTGACTTCGATCCCGGTCGCACTCTTGAGGAATTTCACTATCCGGGACGAGTTGCCTGTGGGGATACGCTGCAGCGAAGCGCCAGCCATCAACCTGAACGCGCCACCCTATGACGTGGCCGGCTTCGTACCGGGCGGCACATTTACGCCCACCTGTACGGATACTTTTGTCGAGTGGAACTTCGGTGACCAACGGGTCACGCAGGGAACCACGAATAATCGCTACGACTTTGCGATTCGCTTCATCGCCCGCGTGGAGAATACTACCAACACAAACGACGGCGGCGTGCTCTCTAATGGCGGTGCGGCGACCAGTGTCACGGCCCGCTATATCGATGAAACGAACAATCTGGTTACGCTGACGTTCGGTCAGGTCGACATCGTCGTGCGCGAGCCGCGCATAGACCTCACCAAGGCATTCGCAGTCACCAATGCCGACGCGGCGGACGTGTTGACGGTCGCGGTGACTGCCACCAACAGTGGCACCGCCACCGCCTATGACCTGCGCGTACTGGACGACCTCACAGGCAAAAAGCTCACCTTCCTCGGCAACCTGGGCGGGGCTGATCCGCCGGACAACGTCGACACGGCCACCCTCGGCGCTAATCAGCCCATCTTCAGTTGGAATTTGGCGAACCCGCAATACGCCATCGCGCCGGGGCAAACCCGCAGCTTCACCTTCGAGGTGCGCGTCGACACCGACACCCAGCCGCTCGAAGTCTTGGACGACACCCTTCAAGCGCGCTGGACATCCCTGCCGAGCCAGAACACCGCGCTGAATAGCAGCGGCGCGATCGGCGCCGATGGCGGCGACAACGGCATGCGCAACGGAGCGCTACCCAATGCCGGTGACGCGGTCAACGACTACGAAACCACGGCGACCGCTGCGTTATCAGTGCCCGCCGTCATCATGAGCAAGACGGACCTATCACCTGCGACAGTACCCACCATCGGCGCACACAAGAACTTCCAAATCGAGATTCGATTGCCGGAGGGCATCACGAACGATGTCGTCGTCACAGACGACTTGGCAGCGAGCGGGCTGAGCTATGTGCTCGCGAACAACGCTAATTTCGATATCACGTATAGCTTCGAGGGCATCGCCACCATCAATGGTCAGCCGCCAGGCGAAGCGGCATTGCTGTCGTTCCCGGCAGACAACACGTCCGGTAGCGCGACATGGAATATCGGCACCGTCGTCACGGCCACGGAAAACGACACGGTGTCGAACGCACTGAACCCGCTGATCCGCATAAATTACTACGCGCGCGTCAACAACGATCTCGTCACCGATGCCGGCGACACACTGCAAAACGGCGTGGTCGTGAATTACACCCATGGCGAAACCGGTGCGCAAGAAACGCTGACAGCATCCACACCGCCCAGATTGGTGGTCGAGCCGCGGCTCACGCTCAGCAAGACGCTCGCCAATGCCACACCGGGTAAACAGCCGAGTGATCCGCCCGTGGCAGGCGACATCCTCGAGTATCGCCTGATCGCCGCCAATACGGGCAACGCCACGGCGTTTGACATCAACCTGGTGGATAACCTGCCAGCGGGGGTGGTGTTGTACGCCGGCTTCACGCCGACCGCGACGATCAACGCCACGCCTGTCGCCGGTTTCGTGGCGACCCCTGCCGGCGCGCCGGCAGGTCCGCTGATCTGGGGCCGGGGCAACGGGGATGAAAGCTTGGATCTGCCGGCCGGGCAGACGTTGATCTTGACCTATCAGGCTGAAGTCGAGGTCATCGTCGATCTCAACGGGCTCATTGAAAACGGTGTCCTGGCCGACTGGACCTCGCTCGACGGCGTCAGCCCCTACGAGCGCACAGGAGCAGGCTGCCCGACTATCACACTGCCCAACGACTACTGCGTGGGACCGGTAGTGGCCTCGACCACGGGCATTGTGCCGGTGCTGGAGTTCCGCAAGACCGTCATCAACCTGACGACCGGACAAAATCCGGGCACAAGCGCCAGTCCCGGCGACACCCTGCGCTACCGCGTGCAGGTGAGGAATGTGAGTGCCGCGCCGGTAAACGATTTCTCGCTGGTCGACGATCTCGACCGCTTGAACGATCCGGCGCTCTTTGTCCCGGGAACCTTGACTCTCGTCAGCGTTCCGCCAGGCGCCGACGCGAGCAATACCAACCCCACTGGCGGAATCAGGGGTACCGGCCTGGTCGACATACGCAACCTGAGTGTCGGGGTTGCAGGGTCTGGCACCGAGACCGTAGTCGTCGAATTCGACGTGCAGCTCGTACCGGTGATCGCCAACGGCACCTTGGTGTTGGATCAGGCGCAACTGGCGGCGCTAGGCGTGCAATCGACGCTGAGCGACGATCCAAACGTGAACGGACCGGACGATCCTCAAGTGCCCGGGGACGAAAACCCGACCCGCACCGTCATCTCCTCGGCCCCGGCGTTCCTCGTTGAGAAGACCTCGCAAGACCTGACCGGCGACCCGACCGTGCTGTTTGCCGGCGACACGCTGCGCTACACGATCACG
>CAYGAS010000363.1:0-13039 GCA_964347935.1 uncultured Nitrospiraceae bacterium
TTCGGCGAGCCGGCACGGGTGCGCGTCCGTCACATACTTATTAAGGTGGATGCAGGCGCCGATGCGGCCGCGACGCAAGCCGCGCGCAAGCGCATCGACCAGCTCCTGGTCGAGGCCCGGGGCGGCGCTGACTTTGCCGCGCTGGCGCAACAGCACTCGCAGGGACCCACTGCCCCCAAAGGCGGCGATCTCGGCTACGTGGCCAAGGGGCAGCTGGTCGAGGCCTTCGAGGCGGCCGCCTTCGCCCTCGCGCCCGGACAGATCTCGGACGTGGTCCGCACGCATTACGGATTCCATATTATTAAGCTCGAGGCACGCCAGGAGGCGAAACCGATCCCGGAGAAGCTCGCCGCCGATCTGATCCGCCGCTATCTGCGTGCCACGAAGGTTCAGGACGCCGCGCGCGCCGAGGTGCAGCGCCTGCGCGAGCAAGGCGTCGTCGAGATCGTGCTCAACGAGTGAGAAGCTTCAACTGCCTGTTGCTGGTGGCGCTGGTCTACGCGCCGCCCACCTCGGCCGCGCCGGCACCCACGTATGCCGAGGTCGCGCCGATCCTGCAAAAGCACTGTGTGGTCTGCCACCGCGGCGCGTCTGCCCCGCGAGGCCTGCAGCTCGACACCTATAATAATGTTTTAAAGGGCGGCGCCCGCGGCCCGGTGGCGGTGCCCGGGAGTCCCGCGAGCAGCGAGCTCGTCCGACGCTTGCGCGGCCAGAGCCTGCCGCGCATGCCACTCACCGGTCCGCCTTACCTGTCCGACGAAGAGATTGTCCTGATCGAACGCTGGATCGCCGGCGGCATGGCGATGGGGCGCGTGCCGGCGACGCCGCCGCCCGCGAAACCGGCGACGGCGGGCGTGACCTATGCCGACGTCGAGCCGATCTTCCTGCAACGCTGCGTCAAGTGTCACACCGACGGCGGCTTGATGGGCGCAGCGCCGGAGGGCCTGCGTCTCAAAACACGCGCGCAGATCCTCGGCGGCAGCGAGCGCGTCGTCGTCGTGCCGGGCGCCGCCGGCGCGAGCGAGCTGGTGCGCCGCATCCGTGGGCAGGCCCGACCGCGCATGCCTTTCGACGGGCCGCCGTTCCTGTCGGCGGCGGAGATTCGCTTGATCGCCGACTGGGTGGACCAGGGGGCGCGCGATGCGCAAGGCGACAAAGCCCCGGTCCCCGCCGGCCGGCAGGTGCGGCTGCACGGCACGCTCACCGCGCGCTGGGCCCTCGACGGTTTCGCCTTGCAGACCGGGGCCGGCACCCGCATCGACAAGGCGCCGGCGGCCGGCGACTACGTGGAAGTGCGCGGCGTCGTGCGCGCCGACGGCGGCGTGCAGGCCACGCGCATCCGCCGCCGCTGAGGCCAACGCAGGCGCTGGGCCCGGTGGCGCCGGTGCGCGAAAGCCTGATATTTGTGTGTGACTTTGATCACGGACGGCCGGGGTGCCTAATCTATACTCAAAATAGAGGCCTTTCCGTTGGGCGAACACCATACAGAACGTGTGGTTATGGACGCTTTAACGGGTTTTAGTGCTAAATTTGCGACCGTGGCATAAATGATGCACGTCTTTTGAGCAGACCGACGGGGACAAGCGCCGTGAAAGACCCGCGATCCATAAATAGCCAGGGTGATCAGGACCCGCGATCGATGCTGCCGCCAGCCTGGGCCTCGCCCGGGCGGCGCACCGCGCTGGCGTTCGTGCTCGCCTTGGCGGTGATGGGCGCCGGCTGCTCCGATAGCAAGCGGGAGCAGCCTGCCGCCGCAGCGGCGCCCCCCAGTGCGCCGCCGCTCCGCATCGACAACGTCAGGCGCATCGCCGAGGGCCCGGCCGGGCAACTGTTGGTGAGCGACAGGCGCGGATGGATCGTGGCCGTCGACAAGGACAGCCTGCAGCCGGTGTGGGGCTTCCAGCTGCCCAACGAGGGCGCGCCTTTCGGGGTGGCCGCGTGGAACCAGCTGGTCTTCGTGGGCAACACCGAAACCAAGAATGTCGAGGTCTACCGGATGGGGGGATCCGGAGGCGGGAGCACGACACTCAGCTTCGAGTACAACCTCGGCGGTACCGCAGCGGGCGCCACCGGCACCTTGCAGAACCCGATCAGTATTGCAATCGATCAGAAGGCTCAGCGTGTGTTCGTGCTCGATGGCGACGAAAAGAAGGTCAAGATCTACGAGTCTACGGGGGCGTTCGTCGGCGCCTTTGAGCCGCGGGACAGCACGGGCCAGCTGCTGAGCCCGGTGTCGTTGGCCGTGGACGAGACGCGCCAGGAAGTGCTGGTGGGCGACTACGGTGATCCCAGCGGGAGTTCGCGCGCCAAGACACCGGCACGCATCCTCATCTACGATTACGCCGGCGCGCTGCTCTTTCAGATCAAGGGGGACATGACCACCCACTGGAGCACGCGCTTCGCGCGCGTACAAGGGATGGCGGCCAGCGCCGATGGCCGGATCTTCGCGGCCGATCCGTTGGGCAACCGGATCCTGGTGCTCAATCGCGACAGCGGCGCGCTGCTGAGCGAACTGGGCACGGAGGGGGTGCAGCCGGGCGAGCTCATGCTCCCGCTAGACGTCATGCTCGACGCCAAGAGCGGCGATCTCTTCGTCTCCAACAATCGGGGCGCCCGGCGCGTCGAGGCGTTGCGGGGGGCAGGGAGTTGACCATGAAACGCTTGATGCCGCTGATCCCGATCGCGCTGCTGGCCTGCGCGTGGCTCTTTGTTCTGGCGCCGAGCGCGACCCACGCCCAGGTGGGTGGCATGAGCTGCGCCGAATGTCATGCCGATCAGCAAGGCGCTGGCTTCCACGGCGGCTTCAGGCCGCTGGGCAACCTGACCGAAACGCAGCTCGAAGTCGTTTGCCTCTCTTGTCACGACGGCAGTTACACCAATCCACAGGGCGTGCGGGCCCCCGAGGCCGCGGTGCACCAAAACAATAACCCCGGCGCGGGACGCGATGAGTACGGGGAGTTCCGGGCGAGCTGCCTTGACTGCCACAATAATCACCCGGCGCTGCTCGCCGGCGACGGACTCACGGCCACGCGCACGATCACGACCGATCCGGACCAAGATGAGGTCCACAACGTGGAACCCACAACGACCGCCTTCCGGCTGAAAGAGACTTTCGTCGACTCGTCCACCATTGTCATCACCGATGACGGGGGCGCCCCATTCACTGCGGGCGCCGACTACACGGTGGTGCCCGACGGCAATCAAGTTGTCATTCAAATCATCCCCGGCGGCGCGATCGACAATCAGACCCCCTTAGACGTGCACGCGGGCTACGATTTTGACGGCAATCGCAAGCTGTACGGCGCGCGCGTGGTGCAGGCAAGCTCCACCGACGGGATCGCCCGCATTCGCAAGCCCATCATCGTCGACCCCAACGGCGACAGCGGCGGAAGCGGCAACCGGCGCTTCCTGGACGATTTCCAGAACGGCTGGGAGTGTAACGGCAAGGACGCGAATGGCTTCGACATCCCGGACGACCCGAACTGTATCGAGAACGACCCGCCGCAGGCCGTCGATGGCGTGCGCAAGGTGCAGCACCACATCGACATCGAGAACTCCGCCTTTGCGAAGACGGCGCCTCCCTACGACGGCGCCTGCAATGCCTGCCACACCCGCACGGCGCATCATCGCCGCGACGACAGCGGTGGCGACCACACCCATAACACCGACAGAAACTGCGACGATTGCCACAACCACAAGGACGGCTGGGTCAACAAGGGCGGGTAGCCAGCGCCGCGCTCAAGCGCTCGGCGCGGGCTGACGGCTTCCCAGTTCTGGCTCGGCGTGATGGGCTGTCATGCGCGGCGGCCCAGTGCCGGCCCCATCATCATCACCGGCGACAAAAAAATCTCGGCCGGGCGTGGCGCCCGACCGAGATTGGCGTTAGGCGTACGATACGACCGTCTTTACTTTAGGGCCTCGCCGGCCTCCTCGATGGCCTTGCCGGCGGCGATCACCGAGTCGACGTGCTTGCCTTGCTCGTGCAGGCTCTGCGCTTCGGCACAATGCCTCTTGGCATCGCCGACCTTGCTCGCGTTGCCGCCTTTCTTCTCGACCTTGGCGATCAAGGCCTGGCAATCCTTGACGAGTTGCGGGCAGAGCAGCGCCTGCGCCGGCGCGGCGAACAGGCCGAGCGCGATCACGGCCGTGCCACTGAAAATGCTGACTGCTATCTTTTTCATCGGGTGCTCCTCCATCTCGTTAATTCATCGACCCCCGGCGGCGCGATAGCGCGGCCTTGCCGGGAAGCACTAACGTCCCGGGGAACGATAGCGCACGCAAGGGCCGTGGCACGGCAGGCGCAAGCGGGCCCTTGCGGCCATTCGCAAAAGGCGATGGTGAGTCGCGCAACGTCAAAGCCGCGCCCCCGACCGCAGCCCCGGTCAGCGCGCACGCGCCGGCCCGTTCGCTTGTCTCAGCCCCGCAGCAGCATCCACAGGCCGACGGCGATGAACGCCGCGCCCGCCACTTTGGCCATGAGCTTCGGGTTTAGCCAATGCGCGAGCACGGCGCCCGCGAACACTGCGATCGCCGAGGCCAGGACCAGCGCCAGCGCCGAGCCGGCAAATACCGTCAGCTTGCTGGCCTGCGCGTTCGAGGCATAGAGCAGTGTCGCAATCTGGGTCTTGTCGGCGATTTCGGCGAGGAACACGGTGACAAACACGGTCGCGAGCAATCTCAAGTCCATAGCGTCCACCCATCGGCAATGAGCCTGTGAAGAACTTCGCAAAGGTCGAACAAGTGGGCGGCGCGATCGTCTTTCACTCCACCCAGTCGGCGAGATAAATGTCCGTCGCTCGCGGCTTTTCAGGATTGCGGTTGGACGCAAACGCGAGCTTCTTGCCGTCCGGCGAAAACATGGGGAAGCTGTCAAAGACCTGGTTGTAGGTAATGCGCTCCAGGTGGCTACCATCGCTGTCGATCAAATACAGCTCGAAATTGTGACCGTAGCGTTGAATGTCCGCCCGCCAGTCGTCCATGTTGCTGGAGAAAATGATCCGCTTTCCATCAGGATGCCACGACGGTGCCCAGTTCACGGCGCCGTTGCGAGTAAGGCGCACTTTGTTCGTGCCATCCACGTTCATGACCCAGATGTCCAGCGGCACGGCCGCCACATAGTCGTTGTTCATCCACTCCTGCCAGCGCGACTTTTCCTCGCTGGTCTCGGGGTACCACGCGCGCCAAACGATCTTCTTGCCGTCGGGGGAAAACCACGGACCGCCATCGTAGCCCACACGGTCGGTCAAACGCCTGACGTTGGAGCCGTCGGCATTCATGATATAGACATCGAAGTCGCCGTGGCGCTGGGAGCCAAACACGATCTGCTTGCCGTCGGCTGAGATGACCGGCTCCGCGTCATATTTCGGATTAGTGGTGATTTGCCTGAGCCCCGAGCCGTCGGCGCGGGCGATAAAAATATCGTAGGCATACAGAGGCCACGTATAGCGATGCTTGGCCGTTACGGACGCGTTCGGTTTGGGCGGGCACGCGCCGCGCAGATGGCTGGTCGACGCGAAGACGATGTTCCTGTCGCCGGGGAAAAAGAAGGAGCAGGTATGCGCGCCGTGGTCAGGACTGACCATCCGTTTGTCCGATCCGTCGATGTTCATGGTCCAGATCTTGTCGCAGGCGTAACCGCCGCGATTCGACTGCCAGATGATCCTCGTGCCGTCCCAGCTGAAATAGGCCTCGCCATTGTCGCCATCGAAGGTCAACTGGGTGGTATTTTTCAGGTGGCGCTCCCCGGCCGGCTCAGCGGCGGCTGTCTCCAGGTGCGCGCCGGCGCCCGCCAACGCGGCGAGGAGCAGGCGCACGAGCGCCTTAGGCATTCGGGTTTTCCCGCATAGGCGACGGGGAAAGGTGTGCATCGATTGGCGCATCACAATGGACGATAATTTGATTCAGGTCAACGCTGGCGCAACGGCAAAGTAGTAAATGAAATAGCATATTAACGATTAAAGTCGTTTCAGGAGAAGGGATCGATGAACCGGCGCAAGACGTTCAAGTTGTTGGCACTGGGGCTGCTCGCGGGCGGCGGGGCGATGACGAGCTGGGTCGCGGCGGCTGCGACACCCGCCCGGCCTCATACGCCGAAAGGCCCGGTATCGACCACCGACCCAGAGGCGCTGCGCGGGGGCGAAACGCGCAAGGTGCTGGATGGACGATACTTCGCCGGCCCGTCAGGCCGGGCTTACCGGGCGGCCGCGGAGATTCCGGATGTGATGGATCACCTCTATTGTTACTGCGAATGCGAGCCGGCGATCGGTCACAAGAGCCTCAAGAGCTGTTTCGTTGATCTGCATGGCGCAAACTGCGGCATCTGCCAGGAGCAGGCCATCATGGCCTGGCAGCTGCACCGCCGGGGGTTGTCGCTCTTGCAGATCCGCCACAAGGTAGACCAGGCATTCAGCAAACGCCTCTGAGCCGCAAGGCGCGGCGTTACTGCCATCGCTTTACCTCGACACCGCCTTCAGCGTGCGGCGCTGCCGTTGGCCGTTGCGCTCGAAGGTGATCGTAACGCTGTCACCCGGTCGCAGTTGCTTCAGCAGGTCGGAAAAACCGCGCAGGTCGCTGACCGCGGTCGTCTGCACGCCGACGATGATGTCGCCCGCGCGCAGCCCGGCCCGCTCCACCGGCGATCCGGGCATCACACCGCTCAGCCTCACGCCCTTGCCGCGGTAAGCAAAATCGGGGATCGTGCCGAGACTGACCTGTCGTGTCGAGGGGGTGCCAGGCTCGGCGACGGCCGGCTCGCCCGCGCGCGGCCGCAGCGCCGAGCTCAGCGGTTCGGCGCGGCCGGCCAGGTAGTCGACCGTTTCCTTGATCACCGCGGCCGTGCTGACGAGGCCGCGCGCGTCGATCTTGTCGCTGGTGTCGCCGGGTCGGTGGTAATCGGGGTGCGGCCCGCTGAAAAACTGCACCGCCGGAATGCCGGCGTCGAGAAAGCTCTTTTGGTCGCTGGCGCCGAAATCATCCGCGACCGGTTCGATCGCTACGCCCGTGACATAGCCGACGCCGCGAAAAATATGCGTCCACTCACGCGCCGAGCCTGCGCCCAGCACCATGAGCTTCTTCTGCGCCAGCCGGCCGACGGTATCGATATTCAACATGGCCATGATCTTTGTGGCCGGGAAGCGCGTGGGCTGCGCGACATAATATTTCGAGCCGCGGCGTCCGGCCTCCTCGCCGGCGAAGGCCACAAACACCAAGGTGCGGTCTGGCCGCCCTTCGCGGGCGAAGGCGCGCGCCAGCTCCAGCAGCACGGCGACCCCGCTGGCGTTGTCGTCAGCGCCGGGGTGGATTTTTCCTTCGTCCTGTTTGTGCACATCCGGCCAACCGAGTCCGAGGTGATCGTAGTGCGCGCCAAGCACCACGCTCTGACCGGCCCATTGCGGGTTGCCACCGGGAAGGATGCCGACCACATTCCTGAGCGCCGCCTGCCGTTGCGGCTCGCCGCCGCGCGCGGTCCATGTCTGAAAATAACTGTCGGCGCGGTCGCCTCCCGGCAGCAGTCCCGCCCGGCGGAACTCTGCCGCCAAGAACTCCGCCACCTCGTCCAGCTCCGGCGTTCCGAAACCGCGGCCGCGCAGCTCGTCACCCGCGAGCCAGCGTATGTCGCCCAACATCCGCTCCTGGGAAAAGGTCGCCGGCGGATAGATCAGGGCCCGCCGCGGCGCCAGCTTGCCTTGCGCCTTCGCAGCCGCGACGGCGTCAGCCGGCGACAGCACCACGGACATGGGCGAGCCCACCACCGGCCACTGGCCTTTGGCGACGTTCACCGGCTCATCGCCTTCAAACGCGAGGTAACTGTACTTGCCGTAGTGGGGCAGCTTGCGCGCGAGGCCGGACATGGCCGCCACCTTATCGCTGGCCAGCCAGGTCAGGGCCGCCGCCGCGTTGGCCGGCGCGCGTGCGTTGACGACCAGGCTGTGATCGTCGCGCATGAAATCTTTGTCGCCGATGCGCGCGCCGGTGTCGCCGATGGCGACGTCGTAGCCGGCCAGCGCGGCCGTCATGCTGTCGCGAAAGCGGTTCTCCCAGCCGAACAGCCAGACCGCACGGTCGGCGGGCAACGCGTCGATCTCGGCGTCCAAGGCGATCTCCAGCTGCCCGGCTTGTCCTTTTTGCCAGGACTCGGCCAACTGGCGATAGCCCCGGCGCACCGCAGCGCTCGCCGCGCTCGGCAGCACGATCAAGGCCCTGTCGGCGCCGAACGCCTGACTCAGCGCAGGCGGGATCTCATTGCGATCGAGTCGCCGGAATACGTCGAACTGCGGATCGACATCCAGGCGCAGCGGACGCACCGGCGTGCGCAATGCCAGCTCGAGGCGTTTGCTGTCCATGACGGCCGTGGCCTGGTGAGCGGCCTCACGGCCCTGCAGATGCACGGCGACGGGAACACGCAGACGATAGGCGTCACCGGCTTGCACCTGCTCGAGCGTCGCGCTCAGCAGATATTCTTCGCCATCGGGTCGCGCCGTGACCCGGGCGACGCGCAGCGCCGGCGCGCCGGCGCGGCTTATCCATTGCATAAATTCGGTGCGCAAGTCTTGGCCGGACACGGCTTCGAAGGCGCGCCGCAGATCGGCGTAGCTCGCTCGCCGGAACTTGTGGTCACGGTAGTACGCTTGCAGCCCTCGGATAAACGTCGCATCGCCGAGTTGCAGGCGCAGCAGGTGGAAAAACATCAGCGCCTTGTCGTAGCCGACGGCCTGCGTGACCGCGCTGTGACGCATGCGGAAGTCGCTGAGCGGGAAGTCCTTGGCCGTGGTCACGTAATCGGCATACCTTTGCAAGGCCGTGCGCCGGTGGGCGACGGCGGTGCCGCGTTGCTCCTGGATCAGGTGGTCGGCAAGATAGGCCGTCAGCCCCTCGCTCCAGTTACCGCTTTCATAATCGACAAAAACGCCGTTGCCCCACCAGTTGTGCAAGATCTCGTGCGGGTACGAGGAGTGCAGAATGAAAGGCAAGCGGATGACCTTCGGCCCGAGCAGGGTGAACGAAGGCATGCCGTAGCCGGTCTGCCAGAAGTTTTCCACCAGCGCGAATTTGTCGTAGGCATAGGGCCCGATGAGCTTGCTGTACATGTCTATGTAGCGGGCCGTCGCATCCAGATACTTTTTCGCCAAGCCGGCGTCGGCGCTGCGCAGGTAGACCAGGCTCTTTACAGCGCCGGCCGTCGCGCCGTACTCGCTAAACTTGCCGGCGATGAGATAGATTTCTTCCTGCGGTGCTGACGACTCCCAGCGTGTCCGCCGCCACGGCCGCTCTTCGACGTGCAGCGTGCGCGTGCCCTGGCTGACCGCCTGCCACCCCGGCGGCAGCCGCACGTCGACCGTAAACGTGACCAGATCGTCCGTGAACTGCGGGTACCAATAGGTCGCGCCTGCCAGGTAGACGCCCTCGGCCGAGATCGTGCCCGGTGTCTCCTGGAAGCTGCGCGCATAGTCCTCGCCCTGTGCCAGCAGCGGATGGTGGATGGTGCCTGCATATTTGAGCGCAAAGGCTCGCGTGCCCGCCGGCAACGACGCCCGGTAGTGCTCGAGCGGGACGCCTGCGGGCGAACGAGGGCCTTGGGCTCCACTCGCCTGTCGGACAATCGTGACGCCCGCGGTGGCCGACACGGGTTCTAGCCCGGCATGCAGAACGAAGTCCACGGCCCCACCGCTGGCGGACATCACCGTATCAGGCAGAGTTATCTTGTCCTCGACCGCTATTTGGTTGTTCGTCGGTTGCAGTCGAATGTCCATGTCATGCTTGATCCGCGGCTGCGCATGCAGCGAACCGGGCGACGCCACCGCAGCGGCGACTAACGTAACAGCAGCCATAGACCACAGGCTGCGAGTGCGCCGGTTTCTGAAGTGGGTCCTTGGGCCGAGCATGATCTTTTGACGAAGACGGTCCGCTACCGCGCCCCGTCCGAACCCTCGGGCGCAGGCGCCGCCGCGTGCCTGTATGAACAATTCCTAAAACTTGGCCGCCAGCCGCAGCGAGGCGTCAAGGTGCCCGCGCAAGCTGCGCGTGACTTTAATCCGAAAGAATACATGCGTTCGTTGTTTGCTGCATTTGATGATCCCGCGCGGCGGTGTCAGCAAACGTCGACTGACAGAGACGAATCTGCGCATCACTTGAGGGCGGATCGAGGTCGCCGCGGGCGGCGGCGCTGGCGCCAACGGCCTTTGCTCGACACGCGCCCGCCAGCTAGGGGTACTGCTCGGGGTTGTGATCCCGGCCGTGGCACGTGAGATAGCACTCGCCGCGGCCGGCGCCGAAGGAGTTGTACTCCAGGCGGTTGCTGCTCGAGGGGGTGACGACGCTGTTGCCCACCGTGTCGAGGCGCATGAAGTTGATCAGGTGAGGGCTCTGGCGCGAGCCGTGGGCGTCGTGGCAGGCGGCGCACGGCGCATTCCCGTCGCGCAGGTGTTTCTCGTGCGGGAAGGTGTCGGCCCGGTCGTTGATCAGATAATCCCGATTGTGGCACTTGTAGCAGAGCTCGAAGCTCTGGAACGATTCGGGCTGGGGATCGCTCATTTGGTATTCGCGCTCCAGGATCGGTCGGTAGCGCGAGCCGTGCGGACCGAGCGGCGCCGTGCCCCCGGCCGACCACTGATCGTTGTTGTGGCAATCCGTACAGTAGATGATGCTGTTAGCGGAGTATCCGGCCTCGAAGCCGCCCATCGACAAGTTCGTGCCCATGGCGGCGACCGGATGGTACGACGGGTTGCTCGGCTGGAACTCCAGCCGCACGTTGCGGTTGTTGTCCTGGCGCACGATGCCGAACGGTGTCGCCTGGTCGCGGATGCCGTGGCACTTGAAGCAGACCTCGTATTGGTTGACGGCCTCGCTCACGAAGCCCCCTGATGCGGTCACGCCCGTCACGCCTTGCAACCGCCCGGACACGAGCGGCGGGCCGGCGGGCGCGGAGTTGGCCCAGTGCGGATTATGGCAATCGACGCAGGCGACGTGGCGCAACATCGTCGCCGGGTCCTCGCGCGGCTCATGCGTCCACTCGTTGGCGATGATCGGATGCGCGCTGAACTTGGAAAATTCGGGCTCGAGGTTTTTCTGCGCGACACTGCCGCTGTGGCAATTGAGGCAGACGGCGGGTTCTTCGGCACTCGCCAACAGGAACGGCGGCCGCGGGGCCGCGTGCGGGCGATGGCAATTCCGGCAGCCGTTATCCGTGACGTTGGTGTAGGGCGAGTCGGGCCAGGGGTCGATGCCGCTCCCGTTCCAGGTCGCAGGCGAGTTGGCATGGCTGGTCAGTGTCCAGCCGCTTTTCTGGTGGCAGGCGACGCACAGACCGGCCGCCCGGTCGTCAACGCGCAGGAACTTGCGAAACGGGTCGTCATGCGGGTTATGGCAGGTGGTGCACTGCAGCTGTCCGCTGTTGTCCAGGCGGATGGCCGGCGGCAGGGCGGCGGGCGGGTTGAGCTCGCCACGCCGGAGCGCGAGCGCGCTGTCGTAGACGAACGACACCGGGTGGTCGTCCGAGAGGTCGGTGCCGAGCACCGCCGGCCCCCGCAACGGCCCGAGTCCGGGCTGGCCCGTGTGCGGGCGTACGCGCAGACGGCCCAGGGCCACCGTGCCGTCATGACATGACAGACACAGGCGCGAGGCGCCCGTCGGCTGCGCGAGCACGGCCTCGAGGGTCGAGCTCTGATAGAGCGTATACACCGTGCCCGGAAGCTCCCGGTTCCACTGCGCCGCCTTCGGGTTGGCGTTGTGCGGTGTGTGGCAGAAAACGCAGATCTCCCCGCGCACCCCGGGTTCGCGAACCGGTCCGCGCCCGCTCGCCGTCAGATTGTGCTTGCTGTCGGCGAGTCCGGCCCACGCGGGCGGAAGCGCGGCCACCACGCCCGCCACGAGCAGGGTGGCGAGCCAGCGCCGGGCGATCACGGCGACCCCCGCAGATACTGGAAGACTTGAATGCGCTGGTTGTACGCGTCGGCCACGTAGACCCGGTCCGTGGCACCGATGAACAGGCCGGCCGGTAACCAGAACTGGCCCGCCGCGACGCCGCGTTCGCCGAAATTCAGCAGATACTGGCCGGCACGATCGAAGATCTGCACCGTGTCGAAGAGCGCGTCGACCACGTAGATGTGCCCCTCGCTGTCCACCGCCACGCCCTTCGGGGCGGCGAAGTCCCCCGAGCCGTTGCCGTGTTGGCCGAAGGCCCGCACGAAGCGCCCGTCGCGGGCAAAGATCTGGATGCGAAATCCCAAGGCGTCGGTCACGTAGAGCATGCCTTCAGCGTCCACCGCCACGTGGGTGGGGAAGTTGAACTGACCGCGCGCCACGCCGTGCTCGCCAATGGCCCCGAGCGAGCGGCCGTCGTCAGCAAAGACCCACACCCGGTGCGCCGCGCTGTCGGCGACATACAGGCGCGCGGCCGCCGTGTCGTAGGCGAGACCGGCCGGTCGCTGCAGCGTGGCGTCGGCCAGGGTGGCGTGCAGCTTCCCGTCGCTATTGTATACGAAGATCTGCGCCAGGTAGGAATCCGCCAGGTACACCCGATCCTGCGGGCCCACGGCGACCGCCACCGGCGAGATCAGACTTTGTGCGCCGGCCTCGCCGATACGCTCGAAGCGTCCGGCGGCGGGGTTCACTACCCATAGGGCCTGCGCCCCGGGATCGGCGACGTAGATCGTCTCTCTGTGAACGGTGACGCCCGCCGGGCGGACAAAATAGGTCGGTTCCTCGCCACGTATGGCGCGGACCACGCGCTTCCAGAACGACGGCTTGATGCCGAGGTCGATCGGGCGTGCGACCGCCCGGACGAAGCGGATGCGCGCCGGCGCCGGCGCCGCCGGCCACACCGGCGCCGCCGCCGGGACCGGGGGCTGCGCGGGCTGCGGCCGCACGGCCGGCCCGCAGGCGGCCGCGGCGCCGAGCGCCAGCGACAAGGCGATCATGACAGTCCAGGTCCGCATGCCCATGCCCCTGCTTCGATCAGAATAACGCCCGCGAGACCCGCACGAAGAAGCGAAGCTCCTGCGAGTCCGTGGACCCGCGTTCCACCCGGACCAGCTTCAGGCTC
>CAYGAS010000364.1:0-9764 GCA_964347935.1 uncultured Nitrospiraceae bacterium
AGCGTCACCGCGGGTAATGCATCGGGCATCAACGACGGGGCCGCGGCTGTTATCGTCACCACCGAGCGCAAAGCGAAGGAACTCGGTGTGCAGTCGCTCGGGCGCATCGTCGCGTACGCCAGCGCTGGGGTCGATCCGGCCATCATGGGCACGGGACCTATCCCGGCCAGCACGCGGTGCCTTGAAAAGGCGGGCTGGAAGGTCGATGATCTAGACCTGATTGAGGCGAATGAGGCCTTTGCCGCCCAGGCGATCTCGGTGAACCGCGGGCTTGGCTGGGATGTGGAGAAGGTGAATGTCAATGGCGGCGCCATTGCGTTGGGTCACCCCATCGGCGCCTCAGGGGCACGGATCCTGGTGACGCTGCTATACGAAATGAAGCGCCGTGCCGTCCGTAAGGGTCTGGCCACGCTTTGCATCGGCGGGGGCCAAGGGGTGGCGTTGGCAGTGGAACGATAACGGAGGAGATGGGGGGATGAGCGGAAAGCTAGAGGGGAAAGTGGCCCTCGTAACGGGCGGCACGGGCGGCATCGGCACGGCCATCTGCAGGCGTCTGGTCGATGCCGGCTGTCGCGTCGTCACGAACTATCGCAACGAGGAGAAGACACAAAAGTGGCGCGAGGCTCTGAAGGTCGAAGGTTACGAGATCCCCGCCGTTAAGGCCGACGTCGGAAAATTCGAGGACTGCGAGTCAATGGTGGCGCAGATCGAAAAGGACATCGGCCCGATTGATATATTGGTCAACAACGCCGGAATCACACGCGACGCGAGCTTTCGCAAGATGACCCACGATCAGTGGGATGCGGTGATCTCGAGCAATCTCGACAGCGTATTCAATGTCACGCATCCCGTGATCGACAGCATGACCAATCGCGGCTGGGGACGGGTGATCAATATCTCGTCGATCAACGGCCAGAAAGGTCAGTTCGGCCAGGCGAACTATTCGGCGGCCAAGGCCGGGATGCACGGCTTCACGATGGCCCTGGCACAGGAGGTGGCACGCAAAGGCGTGACCGTGAATACGGTTTCGCCCGGTTATATCGCCACCGAAATGGTGTTGGCGGTTCCCGAGGACATCCGCAACAAAATCATCGCCCACATTCCGGTGGGACGGCTTGGTACGCCGGAAGAAGTAGCGTACTGTGTGGAGTTTCTGGCATCCGAGGAAGCGGGTTTCATTACCGGGGCTGACCTGTCCTGTAACGGCGGTCAGTACATGTCCTGATCGAGGTCTCACCGAAGGCAACCGAACGTGGCAGAACCGAGGATCATCAAGAAGTACCCCAACCGCCGGCTGTACGACACCGAGCTCAGTCGCTACATCACGCTGTCTGATGTGCGCGACCTCGTGCTCAAGGGCGTCGATTTTCGGGTTGTTGCCGCCAACAGCGACGAGGATCTCACTCGCAGCATACTGTTGCAGATCATTATCGAACAAGAGTCGGGCGGGGAACCGCTATTCACGACCGAAGTGCTGTCAAAAATGATTCGCTTCTACGGCGACAGCGTGCAGGGGGCCTTTACTAACTATCTCGAGAAGAGCCTGGCTTTGTTCATGGAGCAGCAGAAGTTGATGCAGGACCAGATGCGCAACGTGTTTACCGGCAATCCGCTCGATGCCATGACACATCTGACGCAGCGCAACCTCGAGATCTGGAAAGAGATTCAGCAAAGCTTTCTCAAAGCAGCCGGCATGGGATCGACCAAGCCGCGACAAGACAAGTCGGAAGAGCCCTGATATTTCCCGTCCGCGTCGTTGTCCTGATCGCGCGCGTCACGCGATCACTCGCGGCGCGTCTGCGTCCTACGCGTATTGCCGTCCAGCCACCGGCGCGACCAGGCTTGCGGTCGATCGATGCAAAGCCGGGGACAAACGCGCTTGCATTTTTTTGACAGCAAGTGCCGCGTCGTCTACCTTGCAGTGCAATACAAACAAATGGGGGAGTATGGATGAACGATAAAGGAATAGCCCATGCCTTTCGTGCAGACTCCCCGGCTGCGCATACACTATCGAGGCGCCGGCGATGGAGACGCGCCGTTGCTCTTGCTTCACGGCAATTTTGGATCATGGCGCTGGTGGCAGCCGGTACTCGAGCAGCTCCCGTCGGGTTGCCGGGCTTACGCCCCCGACCTGCGCGGCTGTGGCGACAGTGAACGCCCCGGCTACGGCCACGATATCGATACCCTGACCGCCGACGCGCAGGCTTTTGCCCAGGCTGTTCAGTGTTTGCCTGTGCACCTTGTGGGCCATTCTCTCGGCGCGGCGGTCGCCTTGCAGCTTGCCCTGGACCACCCGACGCAGGTGCGTTCTCTCACGCTGGTCGCGCCGCCGCCGGCGGAGGGCCGTTCGGTGGTGCGCAATGCAGACTGGTTCTCCCGTTCGGTCTCACGCCTGTTCGATATCAACAGTGACGCCTCGGTCGTGACGCTGGGGGCGACGTATCGGCTGTTGCGCCATCTCGGCGCTAATCGCGCGTTGTTGCGCCAAGCCCTCATGCGCTTGGCGCCCACGCTTGCTTATGACCATGCATTCATCGAGCTGGTGAGCGATGCGGCGCGCATGGCCCCACAAGCGGTCGTCGGCCATCTGCAAACGCTCGACGCCTGGAATGTGCGACCGCGGCTGCGATCGCTGCGGGTGCCGACGCTCATCATCGGTGGTGCCCACGACGTGCTGGTCGAGGCCGAGGAGCTGTGGCATTTCGGCCGTCGGCTGCGTCGGGCGCAAGTGCTTATCTGGCCAGACGTGGGGCACGCCGTGCAGCTCGAACAGCCGTGGCGATTCGTCGCGACCTTGGGGAGATTCGTCGCGTGCGTCGGGCGGCCGTGGTGGGCCCGTTGGCTCTGTCGCAGGCGACATTGACAGCCCCGAATTCGTGGACTATGCTGCGCAGCAATATTGCATTGCACAATCCATGTTGCGCGTCATGAAGGAGAACGGTTATGCGAGACCAAGTAACTGAAAATATGGAGAAATTCTCGGAGTTCGGCATGGAGATGGTGAAGCGCCTGCAGACGGTCCAGACCCGGCTTTGGGATGCGTGGACGGGACGTCAGCTCGAGGCCGCTGCCCTTTGGGTCGATGCCGGCGTGAAGCAGCTGCGGTTGATGGGCGAGGCCCAGCATCCTTACGACCTCTACGCCGGCCAGGCCCAGCTGGCCCAGGAATACATGGAAAAAGTGACCGAATACTGCCGGCAAGGCCTGAGCGCCGTGACGGATCTGCAGCGCGAGCTCACGGCCGTGGCCGCCCCCCGCCCGCAAGCGATCGAGGTGGCTGCGCGCGAAACCCCGAAGCCGACCGCCGCACCCCGGCCGGTGGCCGAACCCGCACCTAGACCCCCGGTGACTAAGGTCGAACCCAAAGCAGTGTAATCGCCAGGAGAACCGAAATGAGTGGAAAAGTAGCACTCGTGACGGGAGGAACTGGAGGAATCGGGACAGCGGTCTGCAGGCGCCTGGCCGAGCAGGGCAGGCACGTCGTGGCGGGTTACATCCCTTCAGATGAGAAAGCCGCGAAGCGCTGGCAGGCGGCGCGCCGCGAAGAAGGCTTGGACATCGAAATTTTTCCCGGTGATGTTGCCTGTTTTCGCTCGAGTGGCGAGATGGTGCAGGGTGTGGAGAGGCGTATGGGGTCGATCGACATACTGGTCAATTGCGCCGGCATTACCCGTGACAAGACACTGAAAAACATGGACAAACATCATTGGGAAGCGGTGCTGGCGACGAATCTGGACAGTGTTTTCAACGTCACCCGTCGGGTCCTGGACGGCATGATCGAGCGCGGCTTCGGTCGCATCGTCAGCATTTCTTCAGTTAACGGCCAGAAGGGCCAATTCGGCCAGACGAACTACTCGGCGGCCAAGGCGGGTGTCCATGGCTTCACCATGGCGCTGGCGCAGGAGGTGGCTGAGATGGGCATCACGGTCAATACCGTCTCCCCGGGCTATGTGGCCACGGACATGACCCTGGTCATCCCATCAGAAATCCGCGACGCCATCGTTGCCCAGATCCCGATGAAACGGATGGCCCACGCGGAGGAAGTGGCGCATGTCGTGGCCTTCCTGAGCGCCGACGAGACGGCCTATATCACCGGCGCGAATCTGCCTGTGAACGGCGGTCTCTACATGTGTTAGCCGCCGGCTTGAAAAGGGCTTGACAGCCCCTGCCCAGTGGCGTATTGTTGCATTGCAACAATGATGCACCGCACAATTAGCCAGGAGGTCATAGCCATGCAAGCGGAAATCCAGAACGTTGTAGAGTTAGTAAACAAGCTGAACGCCCAGGCGCTCGCGACTGCGAAAGAAGTCGCGGCGATCAACACCCGCGTCGTGGACAAGCTGGTGAGCCAGCAGCTCGGTTTGGTGACCGAGGCCGTCCAGGGCGGAGTCAAGCAGCTCGAGCTGCTGCGTGAGCCCAAGGGCGTCAAAGAGTACGTGAGCGCCCAGGCGGAGCTCGCGCGCGAGGGCGCCGAGAAGGTGCTGGCCGCCACCCGCGAGACCGTTGCGGTCGTTAACGCCGCCCGCGATGAGCTGAACGCGCTCGTCGAGAAGGGCGCCGAGGCCGTGACTGCGAGCGTCAAGCAGGCCGCGGCCAAGAAAGTAGCCTAAAGATTTAGAGGCCTCTGCATCGTGCGCATAAGCGCACGCAGACCCTGCATCCCGGAGGGATGCAGGGTTTTTGTTTGCGTCGTTGCAAATTAAAGCCGCTCGAATACGGCGGCGATGCCTTGTCCGCCGCCGATACACATGGAAACCAGAGCGCGGCGGGCCTGTGTGCGTTGCAGCTCGTAGAGCGCCTTCACCGTCAGGATACAGCCGGTGGCGCCGATGGGGTGGCCCAATGAGATGCCGCTCCCATTGGGGTTCGTGCGATCGCCCGGCAACCCGAGATCACGCATCACGGCGAGCGCTTGCGCAGCGAAGGCCTCGTTCAACTCGATGACATCGAGGGCGTCGGTCTTCAGGCCCGCGCGTTCCAGCACCTTATTAATCGCCGGCACCGGTCCGATGCCCATGTATTTGGGGTCAACCCCGGCATGCGAATAAGCGACGAGACGCGCCATGGGCTTCAGCCCGCGCCGCTCGGCAGCGCCGCGTTCCATCAATACCACGGCTGCGGCGGCGTCGTTGATTCCTGAGGCGTTGCCGGCGGTCACCGAGCCATCTTTCTGAAAGACCGCCCGCAACTTCGCCATGCCTTCGACGCTGGCGTCGCGCCGCACGTGCTCGTCGGTATCGAAGACGGTCGTCCCTTTCCGCGTCTTCAGCTCCACCGGCAAAATCTGGTCCTTGAAGTAGCCCTGATCGATCGCCCGTGCCGCGCGTTGGTGGCTTTCGACCGCAAGCGTGTCCTGCTCTTCGCGGCTGATTCCCCATTTAGCGGCGACATTCTCCGCCGTGATTCCCATATGGCAGGTGTCGAACGGATCGGTCAGCGCACCGACCATGGCATCAACCAAGGGACCATCGCCCATGCGTTGACCCCAACGCGCCCCCGGTAACCAATAACCGCCGCGACTCATGCTCTCGGCGCCGCCGGCGATCGCCGCATCGGCCTCACCGAGCAGAATCGTCTGCGCCGCGCTCACCACCGCCTGCAGACCACTGCCGCAGAGCCGATTGAGCGTGAACGCCGGCGTTTCCTGCAGCAGGCCGCCGTTCAAAGCGGCGACCCGCGCCAGGTACATGTCCTTCGCCTCGGTGTGGATGACGTGACCGAATACGCAGTGTCCGATGTCCTCGGGTTTCAGTTTTGATCGTGCGAGCGCCTCGCGCACGACCATAGCCCCGAGCTCGGTCGGTGCCAGGTCCTTCAGCGAACCGCCATAATCGCCAATCGCGGTGCGTACGCCGCTAAGCACTACAATCTCTCGGCTTGTGTTCATCCGTATCCTCCTTCGCGCGTTCACCTATTCACAGTGCCTTTCAGCGCCTTAGCCGAGCAGGTGGCGCACGGCGTCGCGCTCCTCCACCAGCTCGCGCTCGGTCAGTGCCATGCGTTCGCGGCTGAACTCGTCGATCTCCAAGCCTTGCACGATCTGGAGCTTGCCGTTTTTGACGGTGACCGGAAAGGAATAAATCAGGCCATCAGCAACGTCATAGCTGCCTTCGGACAGCACAGCCATGCTTACCCAATCGTCTTGCGGTGTGCCCATGACCCAGTCATGGACATGGTCGATCGCGCCATTCGCGGCCGAGGTCGCGCTCGACTGGCCACGCGCCTTGATAATGATGGCACCGCGCTGCTGGACGGTGGGGATAAACGCATTACGCACCCACTCATTGTCCACCAGCGTTGGCGCCGGTTGACCACGTACAGTGGCGTTCTGGAGGTCCGGGTACTGGGTGGCCGAGTGGTTTCCCCATATCGTCATCTTCTTGATATCCGTGACTTTGGCCTCGACCTTGGCGGCGAGTTGCCACAGCGCGCGATTATGGTCGAGGCGGGTCATGGCCGTGAATTGCTCGGGCCGTAGATCGGGGGCGTTGCGCAGCGCGATCAAGGCGTTGGTATTGGCCGGGTTGCCAACGATGAGCACCCTGACGTCGCGGCTCGCGTGCGTGTTCAAGGCGCGGCCCTGGGTGGAAAAGATCTCCGCATTGGCCAGCAACAGGTCGCCGCGTTCCATGCCCGGGCCACGTGGCCGGGCGCCGACCAGCAAGGCATAATCGGCATCGCGAAAAGCGGTCTCGGCTTTATCGGTTGTAACCACATTGTCCAGCAGTGGAAATGCGCAGTCGCGTAACTCCATGACCACGCCTTCCAGCGCGCCCAGTGCGGGCGTGATCTCGAGCAGTTGCAGTATCACGGGTTGGTCGCGCCCGAGCATTTCCCCTGCCGCAATCCGCGTCGTCAGTGCATAACCGATTTGTCCCGCCGCGCCGGTGACGGCGACTCGTACCGGTGGTTTCATTGGCTCACTCCTGTTATTGCTGGTAATCTCGTTCGGCAAGTACGAACTATGACATGTGATTGCGCTGATCCGCCAGCGCCGTCGTTCGCAGTTGCGTAAGCCGCTGGCGCGCAGTGACTTAGCATGACACTCAAGTATTGTACCGAGCTTCCCGAGCAAATTGTCTGCATTGATACGGGCTACGGCCGCGATCAGCTGGACGCGGCCTATCTCGTGCGCGCCGGCGAGCGTGCCGCCTTCATCGACACCGGCACCTACCATTGCGTGCCGCGGCTACTAGGCGTGCTGGATTATTATGGTATTCCCCGCGCCCATGTCGACTACGTGATCCCCACGCACGTGCATCTGGACCACGCCGGCGGCGCCGGCGAGCTGATGCGTCAGTTACCACAGGCGCGTCTGATCGCGCATCCGCGCGCCGCTCCGCACCTGATCGACCCGAGTCGACTGATCGCGGGTACCTCTGCTGTTTATGGCGAGGCGGGCTTCCGCCAGCGCTTTGGCGAAGTCGTGCCGGTGAGCGCCGAGCGCGTAATCGAAGCGCCTGACGGTTTCACGCTAGAGCTCGACGGACGGCCTCTCGTCTTCGTCGACAGCCCGGGCCATGCGCGTCACCATTTCTGCGTTTATGATGCTCGTAGCCGTGGCTTTTTCGCCGGCGATACCTTTGGTGTCTCCTTTCGCGAGTTCGATACCGAGAAGGGCGCCTTTATTTTTGCAACCACGACGCCGCCGCAGTTCGACCCGGACGCTTGGTATCACACGCTCGAGCGGCTGCTGGCCCACGCACCACAGCGAATGTATGTCACGCACTTCGGCTGTGTCGAGGAGGTAGCACGTCTGGCCGATGAGCTGCGCCGCAGTATTCGCGAATTCAGCGACATCGCCCTCGAGGTTGCGAGCGTCGGCGAGGCCGGTCGCGCGCGCATGGCCGAGCGTATGTTTGAGTCATTATTGCAGGGCCTGCGTGCCCACGGTTGTCACTTGCCGCAAGCGCAGACCCGCGAGCTGCTTCGCCTCGACGTGGAACTCAACGCCCAGGGGCTGGACGTGTGGCGCGAGCGCCGCCGCAAGGCGTCAACAGGCGAGCGCTGAGAAGAGCGGTTAGGGTAGATCTGTCGCGCCGCTCAAAATGTGCTTTTACTTGATTTCGACCAACTCGATCTCGAACACCAAAGTTTCATTGGGGCCGATGCTGTCACCAGCGCCGCGCGGGCCGTAGGCCAGATCCGCGGGAATGATGACTTGCCACTTGGAGCCGACCGGCATCAGCTGTAAGGCCTCTTGCCAGCCCTGGATCACGCCACCGACCTGAAACTCCGCCGGTTGACCGCGCGAGTAGGAACTGTCGAACTCCTTGCCGTTGATCAAGGTGCCGCGGTAATGGACGACAACCGTGTCACTGGCGGCCGGCTTTTTGCCCTTGCCCTCTTGAATCACCTTGTATTGAAGCCCGCTCGCCAGCGCAACCACGCCGTCCTTTTTCTTGTTCTCGGCGAGGAACGTGTCCCCGGCCTGCTGATTCTTAGTGGCCAGCGCCATTCGCTCTTCCATCTGCTTGGCCTGAAAGGCGGCCATCGCCGCTTGCATCTCGGCCATCGTGATGCGCGGCGGCTTACCGCTTAGTTGATCCTCGATGGCCTGCGTCAGCGCCTTGACGTCAATGTCCAGGCCACGCTGCTTGATATTCTGGGCGATTTGGAAACCGACCGTGTAGCTGAATTTCTGTTGATCGGTACTGAGCCCCTCCTCGGCGCCAACGGCGGCGGCGGTATAGGCACAGACGAGGGTGGCAGTAAGCAACTTAATCTTCATAGTAATTTTCCTTCCCGGGAGGCGTTTTGAACAATGCGCATTCGCGATTGGAGCAGCGCTGATTGACGAAGTTCCCTCCTTAGCGCTGCATGGGTTGGGCACAGAACCCCATGGACAAACTTTAGCCCTTCGATGCGCCCAATGAAAGCGCTTTTGGTTTTTTCACCTGATCGGCCGGGGCCGTCGACGGTCCCCAGGCGGGCGGCATGGCAGGTGCTGCCTGCAGAGCCGGGTATTTTCTGCTACACAAGTATTCATGGAGCTACGAAAAACCCAAGCCGTCAGCGGAGAGTATGTGATGCGCAGTGAATTTCCACGGCCACAGGACGTGGGGGTGCGTATTTCGCCGTCCCTCAGGGAAGATCGTTTTTGCGCCGGATTCCAGCATGCACTGCGAGGTGGCCATTTGACGCAGGTCGAATATCTGCGGCGTTCTTTCAGGCTCGGCTACCGTGCTGCCAAGCTGCACCTGCGTGAAGTACGACGCCAGCGTGGCATCCTCACGTTTCCGGTTCAGGGCCGTTTCAGAATCAAGGCAACCTAGGGCCGGGCCGGGTGACCGCTGCCCGCGTGCGTCGCAGACGCCGTCGACCGGCTGACGCCGCCGGCGTCAGCGGGGCGAGTGGGCATTAGCTACTACTATTAGGGTACTGTCGTTCTTCTGCCGCACGGCCCGAGTAGCGGCGCTTTTTTTTCAGAAATGCTATCTTTTCCCCCAATGCTCGGCGGCTTTGGCTGCCGACCGTTGTCTCGCCTGTCTCTGACCCGACCCAGAAGGAGAGCCAAATGCCCGCAGTCCGACAGGATTCCCTCAAAGCCCGCCGCAATCTAACTGTCGGAGACAAGCGCTACGCGTATTACAGCCTGCAGGTGGCTCAAGAGGCCGGACTCGGCGACGTTGCGCGACTGCCCTGCTCGCTGAAGATCTTGCTCGAAAATTTGATGCGCAACGAAGATGGCCGCTCGGTCACTCTCGATGACATCAAGGCCTTGGCGAAATGGACCGAAATGCGACGCTCCGATCGAGAGATTG
>CAYGAS010000365.1:0-11672 GCA_964347935.1 uncultured Nitrospiraceae bacterium
GCAAGCGAGCCACGCCATCCAGCTCGCCGAGTATCTCTACAGCGTCTACCCCAGAGAGATGACGCAAAGCCTGTTGCGTCCCGTTGGCCGTATCTCCGCGCACGGCCAAGGTAATGGCATTGTGCAGCGGCGAACGTGCCTCGAGCTCCGCCGGCGTGCCGTCACACACGAGCTTGCCGCGCGCAATAATGATGGCGCGAGTACACACGGCTTCGACTTCTTCCAGGATGTGGGTGGAGAGAACAATGACCTTTTTCTTGGCCATGTTCCTGATTAGCGCGCGCACCTCGTGTTTCTGGTTGGGATCGAGTCCATCGGTGGGCTCGTCCAGGATTAACACCTCGGGGTCATGCAAGATCGCCTGCGCCAGCCCCACCCGACGTTTGAAGCCCTTTGACAGCGTGGAGATAGGCTGTGCGAGAACGTGTTCCAGATGTACCTTCTCGATGATGTCGTGGATACGCTGGCGTTTCTTGTTACCGCTTAAGCCGCGGACCTCGGCAACGAAGTCCAGAAAAGCGTAAGGGGTCATATCGCCGTAAAGCGGCGCCCCTTCTGGGAGGTAACCGATGCGTTTCTTGACCTTGATCGGCGCTTTGGCAATGTCGTCGTTGCCCACGAACACGCTGCCTGCGTCAGGGGCCAGGAAGCCGGTAATCATTTTCATCGTGGTCGATTTACCGGCCCCATTGGGCCCCAGAAATCCCAACACCTCGCCGACATCAACCGCAAAGGAAATGTCGTCCACGGCGACAATGGGACCAAAGCGCTTGCAAAGGTTCTTTATTTCGACCATCGCTGACATAACGCTTTCCTCGTTCGCTGCAGCCACCCAGTCAGCACTGAGGGCTGCAGAGTGCGGGCTGCGCACATGGCGCGCCGAGAGCCGACGCCGATGGTGCCGAGCGGTCACGCGGACGTGTTTCGGGCTGTCCGTCCATGCGCATCCCTTTAGGCCTCTGGCACTCGCGCCGATTGCGAATTTTACACAATCAACCTAATGTTGCCGCCCTTCGCTCGTTGCCCGCGATATAGGGACCGATGCTGCGGTTTTCAAGTCCGCGTCCCGACGCCCAGGCACGCCGCGGCCGTGCTTGTGAGGCTCCAGCCGGCGTGGCACCATGCCGTCTGCGTGTGTTCCTACACGGACCGATACCGCCAGCGAAAGTTCGGCGTCATTCATGAGCAATAGCCTCGCCTCGCGCCCACGGACCTCGCCGCGGCTCGCGCAACTCTTCTCCAACCTGGGCCACAGTTACTCGCACATATTCATGCTGCTGTATCCGACCGTGGTGCTGGCGCTGGAGAACGAGCTGAACATGAGCTATGGGGAGTTGATCGCGTTGCTCACCGTCGGCTACGTGCTGTTCGGGGTTGGTGCGCTGCCTGCCGGATGGCTCGGCGACCGCTGGAGCATGGTCGGCATGATGCTGGTGTTCTTTATCGGGCTTGGCGCCGCGTCCATTCTGACCGGCCTCATGTCGACACCGCTCGGTATTGCCGTGGGGTTGGCGCTGATCGGTCTGTTCGCGTCGATCTACCACCCCGTAGGTATGGCCTGGTTGCTGCGCAATGCGGTCAATCCCGGCAAGGCGCTGGGGGTCAACGGTATCTTCGGCAGCCTGGGGGTTGCCGGGGCCGGGTTGATCGCTGGCGTGCTGACAGACCTTGTTAGCTGGCGCGCGGCATTCATCATTCCAGGCGTCGTGGCGCTGGGTACCGGTTTGGCCATGGCGCTCTGTGTGCGTCTGGGGCGCCTGGTGGAGGTGAAGAGCGACCGACACCCGAGGGTCGAGGCGTCGCGCAATGATCGATTGCGCGCATTCATCGTATTGTCGGTGACCATGTTGTGTGCCGGCATCATGTTCCAAGCGATTTCGACCGCGCTGCCGAAAGTTTTTGCCGAACGCGTTTCGACGATCACCGGCGGTACCGCGCTGGGCGCGGGTGGTCTGGTATCCGCGGTTTATCTGCTGGCGGCGGGCGCACAAGTTCTGGGCGGCCATCTCGCAGATCGCTACTCCCCGCGTGCGGTCTATGCACTCAGCTATCTCGTGTTGGCGCCTTTATGGGTCATGGCTGCCTACCTGGAGGAGCTCGCGCTGCTGCTGGTGGTGAGCACGGCGCTATTCCTTAATACGAGCGCCGTGCCCGTTGAAAATGTCTTGCTGGCGCGTTTTTCCCCCAGTCGGTGGCGGGGAACGGCCTTCGGGGCCAAGTTCGTGTTGGCGCTGGGTGTCGGGGCGCTGGCGGTGCCGATGGTGGCCGTGATCCATGAGCTGAGCGGCGGCTTCTTCTGGTTTTTTGCGGTGCTAACCGGCCTCGCCGTGGTGGTGGCTGTGACTGCCTGGCTGTTGCCCCGTGAGCGGATGCCCGTGCCCGCGGTCCTTGCCAAGCCTGCGCCGGGACCGTCGGATTAGGGCCACGATTGACATTCCGGCGGGGAATCCCTACCGTCTATCCCCAACAGGTCTTGAAGCGCCCGTAGTAGAAGAAGGCCGCTATGAAGAAGGCCGCTATTAAGCCATGGCAAAGCTACTCGAGATCGAAAATCTCCAAACCCAGTTTTTCACCTCTGCCGGCGTCGTGCGTGCTGTGGATGATGTGTCCTACGACGTCAACGAAGGTGAGACGGTCGCCCTGGTGGGCGAGTCCGGCTGTGGCAAGTCGGTGAGCGCATTGTCTGTGCTCCGACTCATTCCGTGGCCGCCCGGGCGTATCGTCGGCGGCAGCATCCGTTTCATGGGGCAAGACCTGCTGAAGTTGAGTGATGCCGAAATTCGGGAGGTGCGGGGCCATCAGATCGCCATGGTCTTCCAGGAGCCCATGACCTCGCTGAACCCTGTGCTCAGTATCGGCCTGCAGCTCACCGAGACCCTGCAAACTCACCTCGGCATGACCGGTGAACAAGCTGACAAGCGTGCCGCCGAGTTGCTGCGCATGGTCGGCATCTCCGACCCCGCGCGCCGATTGAAGCAGTATCCGCACCACTTCAGCGGCGGCATGCGCCAGCGCGTGATGATCGCGCTCGCACTTAGTTGTGAGCCCAAGCTGATCATAGCCGATGAGCCGACGACAGCGCTCGACGTGACCATTCAGGCACAGATCCTGGAGCTGATGAAGGATTTGACCCGGCGTCTTGGCGTGGCGCTCATTGTCATCACGCACAACCTCGGCGTCGTGGCGCGTTATGCCGATCGCGTCAACGTGATGTATGCAGGCAAGATTGTTGAAGAAGGAACAGCGGAGCAGATTTACCACCGCCCCAAACATCCGTATACCATCGGCCTGCTCGCTTCAGTGCCGCGGATGGACCAGCATCGCGGAAAGCGGCTCATTCCGATCGAAGGCCAACCGCCCGACCTGACCAAGTTGGACGATGGTTGCGCCTACCGGCCGCGCTGCCGTTGGGCCGTTGATCAGTGCGCCCGCGCAATTCCACCGCTCGAGCACGTTGGCGACGGTCAAATGGCGGCTTGTTTTCGCAAGCACGAGTTGGGCGATGCAGTGAAGGCAGTGTCGTGAGTGCACAGATGAATGCGCCAGCGCAAAAGGCCGTTGGCAAGGGTGAAACCCTTGTCGATGTGCGCAACCTGAAGAAGTACTTCCCTGTCACCGAGGGCATTGTCATCCGCCGGACCATCGGTAACGTCAAGGCCGTGGATGGGGTCAGTTTTACCATCGCTAGAGGCGAAACCCTGGGACTGGTCGGTGAATCGGGCTGCGGCAAGACCACCACCGGGCGCTGCATCCTTCAACTCGAGAAGCCGACGAGCGGCGAGATCGTCTTTGAGGGCGTTAATCTGGAAAAACTCGATCACAAGGAATTGGTGCCTTGGCGGCAGAAGATCCAAGTGATATTCCAGGATCCGTACAGTTCGCTCAATCCGCGTATGAAGGTCGGAGAGATTCTCGGCGAGCCGATGCGCGTGCACCGCGTCGCGCCAGATGCGGCGCAACGGCGCAAGCGCATCGCCGAGTTGCTTTCCGTTTGCGGTCTGCCGACTAAATTTGCCGACCGCTACCCGCACGAAATGAGCGGCGGCCAGCGACAACGGGTCGGTATTGCGCGGGCGCTGGCGCTGAAGCCGGAGTTCATCATTTGCGACGAGGCGGTGTCGGCGCTCGATGTGTCGATTCAGGCGCAGGTCATCAACTTGCTGGAAGATCTGCGCGAAGAATTTCATCTGACCTACCTGTTCATCGCTCATGATCTGAGCGTCGTGCATCATTTGTGCAACCGCGTGGCGGTGATGTATCTGGGCAAGGTCGTCGAGCTCGCCGAGTCCGACGAGCTGTTCGATAACCCGCGGCACCCGTATACGCAGGCGCTGCTGTCAGCGGTACCCGTGCCCGATCCCACGGTCGAGGCGCAGCGCGGGCATCAAGTTCTCAAGGGCGAGGTCCCGAGCCCCATCAATCCCCCGAGAGGCTGCGTCTTTCATCCGCGCTGTCCGCTGGCGGTGGACAGTTGCCGGGTCGAGGTGCCCGAGCTGCGTGAATTGGGATCCGGCCATTATGTGGCCTGTCCGCGCGTCTAACGGGCAGGGGATCTTTGGTCCGCGGTTGATGGCCGTAAACGGGTGTTGCAAATGGCCGGTGATCGGTGGAACATAGAGCCGCGGGCGGCTGGGAAGACAAGCCTCTGAATAACAAAGCAATAGCGGGAATTCGCCGGATTCTGATCCGGGAATGGGTCGAGAGAGCACAGGGACAGGCTTTTTCGATATTGACGCCACAGTGAGTATAAGGAGGGCAGTATGAAGCGTTTCACATTGAGAATCGCCATGGCGACGGTCGCGGGTCTCGCCTTCGGCCTGAGCGGCATGGGCAGCGCTTGGGCCGTCGACAAGGGGGGTATCCTGAATTTCGTCGTCGCCGGCGAGGCGCCGTCCAAGGATGCGCACCGGGAGACGACGTATGCCGTCATTCATCCCTACGCGCCGTTTTACAGCCTGCTGATCCGGGTGAACCCCAAGAACCCGTCCTCACCGACCGACTTCGTTTGTGATCTGTGCAAGGGCAAGGTTCCAAAACCGACCGACGGCGGCAAGACCTACACCTTCAAGATCCACCAAGGCATCAAGTTTCACGACGGCACGCCGTTGACGGCGCATGACGTCGTCGCGACCTATAAGAAGATCATCTCCCCGCCCGAAGGGGTGCCGAGCGCCCGCAAGACCTTCTACAAGATGGTCGAGTCGGTGTCGGCGCCGGACGACTACACGGTGGTCTTCAAGCTGAAGTTCCCGTCCGGTGCGTTCATGCCCGCGGTGGCGGCACCGTATAACTGGGTCTACAGCAAGAAGGACCTGGATACGCACGGCTACAATTGGCACGTGAATAATGTCAATGGTACCGGCCCGTTTATGTTCGTGCAGCACCAGCCGGGCGCCTTCGTCGACGGCAAGAAGAACCCGAATTACCATCACAAGAATCAGCCCTACCTCGACGGCTTCAAGGCGATCATCGCCAAGAAGATGTCGGTGCGCATTCAATCCATCCGCGGCAATCGCGCCGCCATTGAGTTCCGCGGCTTTCCGCCCAAGGCCCGCGATGATCTCGTCGCTGCCCTAGGCGACAAGATCAATGTTCAGGAAAGCGACTGGAACTGCGTGCTACTGGCCACGCCGAATCACAAGCGCAAGCCCTTTGACGATGCGCGCGTGCGCCGGGCATTGACATTGGGTATCGACCGCTGGGGCGGCTCAGCTTATCTCTCTCGAATCGCCATCGTGAAGACGGTCGGGGGCGTGGTCTTCCCGGGTCATCCGCTGGCGGCGAACAAGCAGGAGCTGCAGCAGATCGCCGGTTATGGGCCCGATATCGAGAAATCGCGTGCCGAAGCCAAGAAGCTGCTGGCCGAGGCGGGGGCAAGCAATCTGACGGTCGATTACAACAATCGTGACGTCGACCAGCCCTACAAGGTGGTCGGCACCTGGTTGATCGATCAGTGGACCAAGATCGGCGTGACGACCAAGCAGACCGTGCGGCCGACGCCACAGTTCTACGCCACGCTGCGCAAGTCGCACGAGTACGACGTGTCGATCGACTTCAACTGCCAGTCGGTGGTCAACCCGATTGCCGACGTGTCCAAGTCCCTGTGCAGTGCCGGCAATAACTACGGGCAGTGCGAGGACAAAAAGCTCGAAGACATGTACGACAACCTCATTCAGACGGGCGACGTCAAGGGACAGCGCGCCATCATGCGGCAGTACGAGAAGCGCGCACTGGATGAGCACGTAACCGAGATCATTACGCTGTGGTGGTACAAGATCAATCCACACCGCTCCTACGTGAAGGGGTGGAAGATCGCACCGAGCCACTACCTCAACCAGCAGCTCGACAACGTCTGGTTGGACAAGAAGTTGATGTAAACGCCGATGCCGGCATCCCCCTTAGGGGGATGCCGGCTCGCTGTCTGCGATGTACGCCTACATCGTCAAACGCCTGTTGCTGATGCTGCCGACCCTGGCCGGGGCAGCGGTGCTGATATTTTTCTTGCTCCGGTTGTTGCCGGGCGACGTGTGCGAGGTTCGCATGGCGGGTACCGGTCAATACGCCGACCCGGAGGCCATCGCCATCTGCCAGGAAGAACTGGGTCTCAACAAACCAAAAATCCTCGCACTCGATAGCCAGTTCCTCGATTTCGTCGGCGGCTATTTCACCGGCGACTTGGGCAAGTCGATGTGGACCCAGCAGCCGATTACCCACGAGATCGCTATCCGCTTCAAGCTTTCCTTACAGCTGGCGATTATGGCCACGTTTGTGGCCGCGGCGCTTGCAATCCCGCTCGGCATCATCTCCGCCGTCAAGCAGGACACGTGGATGGATTATGCCGTGCGCGCATTTAGCATCGCCGGTATCGCCGTTCCCTCGTTTTGGCTGGGCATTATGATTATCCTGGGATTGTTGATCGTCACCCAAGCCTGGTTCGGCGAAGGGTGGATGCCGCCGATCAACTATGTCTCGCCGCTCGAAGATCCGCTGGGCAACCTGGCGCAGCTCATCTGGCCGGCGGTGGCGACCGGCTACCGCTACTCGGCGGTCGTCACGCGCATGACACGCTCGGCCATGCTCGAGGTGTTGCGCGAAGACTATATTCGTACTGCTCGGGCCAAGGGCCTGATAAATAAGCTCATCATCAACCGTCATGCGTTAAAGAATGCCCTGTTGCCGGTCGTGACCCTCATTGCCATCGAGTTCGCCTTTCTAATCGGCGGCCTGGTGGTTACCGAGCAGGTGTTCAATCTCAACGGTCTCGGCAAGCTGTTCGTCGATGCAGTGGGCAATCAGGATTTCGCCCTCACGCAACAACTCGTGATGCTGGTCGTGTTGATCTTTGTCGCCACGAACCTCGTCGTCGATGTCCTGTATGCCTGGCTGGACCCGCGCATCCGCTATGCCTAGATAGGAAGGTAGACCCATGGCCACACCCCAAGCCGCCTTCGACGCCGCTGAACTGGAACAACTGAGAACACCGGTTGGTGCGCGACTGCGACAACTGGTGCGCAAGCAGCCACTCGGTGCTGCGGGTGCGTTCGTCGTCATTATCATGGGCATGTCGGCGATATTGGCCGGTCTCATCTCGCCCTACAATCCTGTCGCCAACGATCTTGCCAGCATGTTGCAGCCGCCGGACGCGTCGCACTGGATGGGCACGGACGAGTTTGGTCGCGATATTCTCACCCGCGTCATGTACGGTGCGCGCACGGCACTGACCATTGGACTGACGGCGGCCTTTCTCGGCGCCACCGGCGGGCTGATTCTGGGCGTGGCGAGCGCCTACTTCGGTGGCATCTTTGATCTCGTGTCGCAGCGCATCGTCGACGTGTTTATGGCCTTCCCGCTGATCATCATGGCACTGGCGGTAGTCGCTACGCTGGGTCCGGGCACACAGAACGTAATCATAGCCATCACCATTCCGTTTATCCCTCAGTGCGCCCGCGTGGTGCGCTCAAGCGCGCTGGCGATCCGTGAGATTCCCTATGTGGACGCGGCGCGTGCGCTCGGCTTCAGTAACGCGCGCATCATCCTGCGGCACATGGTGCCCAATGTCATGGCGCCTTACCTGATTATGCTGTCGACCTTTGTCGGCCAGGCGATCCTGCTCGAGGCGGTGTTGTCCTACCTCGGCATGGGCGTCCAAGATCCCACGCCGGCATGGGGTCTGATGCTGAAAGGCGGTGCCGAGGAATTCCTCGAGAGCGCGCCGTGGGTGTCGATCTTCCCGGGGCTCGCTATCTCGTTCGCCGTGTTCGGATTCAATCTATTCGGCGACGGGATGCGCGACGTGCTCGATCCGAAACTGCGGCGCGACTAGTTTTATCTAAGATGCCTGTGTAACGGTCGCTTCGGGCACCTTCTTGATGCGCGTCGCGCGGTAGTATGCGCTCGGCGGTATGTTCCCGGAAAACTCCCGCACGAATTCGCTTACATCGCACAGCTTCTCCAGATCGATTCCCGTTTCTATGCCCATGTGCGCAAGCATATGGACGAGATCTTCCGTGGCCGTATTGCCGCTGGCACCCGGGGAGTACGGACAGCCCCCGAGACCGCCGACCGACGTATCGAAAAATGCGATCCCCTGCTGAATGGCCGCCAAGGTGTTGGCAAGCGCCATGCCGTAGGTATTGTGGAAGTGTCCAGCCAGGCGTTCGCTGCCGTGAGTGTGGCGCACCTGATCAAATAAATAGGCGACCTGCCGAGGATCCGCACGGCCGGTGGTGTCACACAGACAGACCTGGTCCGCACCCAGGGCGTACAGCGCGTCGCTTTGTTGGATGACGACCTGTGGATCAACGGCGCCTTCGTAAGCGCAGACGAAGGCCACCGACACGTCAACGCGTACCATCACGCCATCGCTACGGGCGCGTTGCAGCAAATGTCCGGCGATCCTCATGCTCTCGGCCACTGACATGTTGAGGTTTTTTTGATTCATGGTCTCGGTGGCGCTTAGCACCAGGCTGATGTGCTTGAGTCCGGCGGCGAGCGCGCGCTCGTAACCCCGTTCATTGGGAATGAGCGCAAAGTGACGCACATCGTCGCCCCGCGGCAGGCCCGCCACGACCTCGGCCGCATCGGCCATTTGCGGCACCACCTTCGGATGTACGAATGAGGTTGCCTGGATCCACTTGACACCGGCAGCCACGAGCCCCTCGATCAGTCGAATCTTCTGTTCGGTCGCCAGCAGGTAGGGCTCGTTCTGCAGGCCGTCGCGCGGGCCCACGTCCATGATCGTGACCCGTTCAGGGCAGCGCACGGTTGTCGTGCTGCCAGAATCGTTCATGGGTTTGCCTCCCAATGGTCGAAGTCTATAGTAACTGCTTCGCCGGTAGTGGCCCGAACCGCCCAGGCTTACTAAAATGGCCGCTCACGACGCTGAAGGATGCTGTTAGCTATGAGCGACACGCAATCGGCTCCAAGACCGCTGGACGGGATCCAGGTGCTCGAGCTGGGACAGTTGATCGCCGGCCCTTTCGCCGGGTGCATTCTCGCCTACTTCGGCGCCGAGGTCATCAAGGTTGAGCCGCCCGGGACGGGAGACCCGCTGCGCGTGTGGCGGCTGCTGGATGAACAGGGTGTCTCGTGGTGGTGGCGCAGCCTCGGTCGCAACAAGAAGTCGGTCACGCTTGATTTGCGCAGTGCCGAAGGCCAGCAACTTGCGCGGCGGCTAGCGGAGCAGGCCGACGTGTTGATAGAGAATTTTCGTCCTGGAACCATGGAGAAATGGGGTCTCGGGCCGGAGGAGCTTAAGGCAGTGAACCCGGGCCTGGTCTACGCGCGCATATCGGGCTTTGGGCAAAGCGGTCCATACGCGTCGCGCCCGGGCTTCGCATCGGTGTGCGAAGGCATCGGCGGTTTACGTTATGTCAACGGCTTCCCCGACAGACCGCCGGTACGGACGAACCTGAGCATGGGCGACACCCTGGCCGGCCTGCACGCCGCGCTCGGCATCTTGTTGGCGTTGTTTGAGCGCAACCGCGCACCTCGCGCTGCCGGTCAGGTCGTCGATGTGGCGATCTACGAGGCGGTGTTCAACATGCTCGAATCGGTGGTGCCGGAGTATGACGGTGCCGGAGCGGTGCGCGGCCCGTCGGGCTCGACCCTGACCGGGATCGTCCCGACGAACACCTATCTTTGCCGTGACCGCAAGTACGTCATAATCGGCGGCAATGGCGACTCGATTTTTCAGCGCCTCATGCGTGCAGCCGGGCGCCCCGAGATGGCAGAGGATCCTCGCTTTGCCAACAACGCAGGCCGCGTGGCGCATGAGGACGAGATCGATGAGGCGATCACCGCCTGGACGAAGACGCTCGATGCCAGCGAGGTGCTCGATAAACTCGCCGAGGCCGCCGTGCCCTCGGGTCCGATCTACAGTGTGGCAGACATGATGCAAGATCCCCACTTCGTGGCGCGCGGTCTATTCGAGCAGGTCGACGTACAGGGGCGGCCGCTGAAGATCCCCGCGATCGTTCCCGTGCTGGATCGGACACCAGGTGCGACGCAGTGGCCGGGTCCGGAGATTGGCACGCACACCGACCAGATACTCGGTGAACGTCTCGGACTGGCGAGCGCCGACATCGATGCGCTACGGCGCAAGGGAGTCGTCTGAGCAGGACACTCGCGTTCATGTGATTCTTTAGTTAGCGCAAAGCGCAAAACCTTTCTCAACGCATCACCACAAGCAAGGTCTTGGCGATTTTGGTGGTGGCCACCTAGTTATCAAAGGTTTTCAAATGAAAAGCGAAGGACTCATCGGTTTCATCGGTCTGGGTAATATGGGTCGTCACATGGCGGCTAATCTGGCCAAAGCCGGCCATGCGTTGGTGGCCTTTGACGCGGCCGGTACAGCAGAGCGCGCCCCGCCTGGTGCCCAAGTGGCGGCGTCGACGGACGAAGTCGCCAGCCGTGCCGAGACTGTTTTCTTAAGCCTGCCCGACGGGGCCGCCAGCGCCAGCGTTGCGCAAGAAATCGCCGGCGCCGAGGGACGCCTCACGGCGTGCGTTGTCGACACGTCCACCATCGGCGTCGAGGCCGCGCGCAGGATCGCCCAGTCTTTGGCAGCCGCGGGTGTGGAGTACATCGATGCGCCGGTATCCGGCGGTGTGGCGGGTGCCGCCGCGGCGACGATTTCGACCATGTTTGCCGGCTCGGCACAGAGCTTTGAACGATTGTTCCCGGCGCTCAAGGCGATGTCGAAGAACCCCTTCCACGTGGGCGCGCAACCCGGACAGGGCCAGGCTATGAAGCTGGCGAACAACTTTTTGTCGGGGTTGGCAATGGCTGGCACCAGCGAGGCCGTCTGTTTCGGCCTGTCGCAAGGACTCGAGATGAAGACGATGTTGGACGTGCTTAACGTCTCGACTGGACGCAATACGGCGACCTCCGACAAGTTCCCCAATCGCGTTGTGACCGACACTTATGATGCGGGATTTTTGAGCGCGCTTTATATGAAGGATTTGCGTCTGTACATGCAGGGCGTCCAAGCGGCGCGCACGCCTGAGGACATCGCAACCGCCTGTCTTGGCGTGTGGAGCCGCTTTGTCGACGCATCCCCCGGTGCGGATTTCACCGAGATCTACCGTTTCATTCGCGATAGCTCATCAGGCGCGAGCTAAAGAAAAGGCAGCACACGGCTGCCTTTTCTCAAAGATACGCTGGCATCCCAG
>CAYGAS010000366.1:0-9714 GCA_964347935.1 uncultured Nitrospiraceae bacterium
GCCAAATCTTCCTTGGCCACGATTGGTGCAGGCCTGTCTGATTGGCTAGTGCGGTCTACGAATGCGAAGCGGTCTTCTGCACGCGCGGCGCCAGCGCTTTCAACTTCAGCGGATCGTCCGGATCGATTCCCGGCGAGAACACCTGCTTGCGGTCCCAGTGGGTGAGTTGATAGATCAGACCGAGCCAGTTGTTGAACATCGCCTTGCCGGTATCACTCCACGTGTTGTCGACCAGCGGGGCTAGCTGCGTCTCCGGAAACTCCGGCAGCGCACGTGCTCGCGAGCGCGCGTTCAACACCCGCTTCTTGTACTCCTCGAGAATCGCAATCGCCGGCGGCGTAAAGTAGTGCTCGGGGTAAGGCGGATAGTCGTCTCGTTCGCCGTTGCTAAAGCGCAGTACCTCGCGTTTGTACTCCTTCAGCAGGCTGTTGATGTCATATTCCGGGTGACCCTGGAAGTAAACCATGCGAATGCCGTCAGCACTCACGCCCAGGTGTACACCTGCCTCCTCGCTGTCTGCCAAGACCTTGAGGCCCGCCGCTTCCATTTGCGCACGGGTCACTTCGTACACGTGCGAGTGCGGCGCATCGAAGCGTGTATTGATGTTACTCACGATCGGGTGCGCTGGGTCGATGACCCGGTGCGAATACACGCCCCAGCGCTTCTGTGGCAAACGAATGCGCTCGATACCATGGTGTTGCTTCAGGTCGGCGTGGGTCGCCAGACATGAGCACAATACGGAGCATACGTTTTGCCGGCCCCATGACAGCACTTCCGTCAACGGCTCCCAGAACGCCTCTTTCGTAAGGTCGGCATACACCGGATTGGCACCGGTGATAAGCAGCGCATCGAGACCGTCCTCTTGCAGCTGACGGAAGTCCTCATAATAGGTCGTAAGGTAGGCGCGCGCTTCGTCGCTGCGCGCAGTCGCATCGACGGCAAAAGGATGCACATAGAGCTGGGCGATGCGGTTGCTCGAGCCGACCAGTCTCAGGAACTGCCGTTCGGTGGCCTCAAGCGCCGCGTCCGGCATCATGTTGAGCAAACCGATGTGCAGCTCGCGAATATCCTGGTGGCGCGCGCGCTCGACGTCCAGCACCTCCTGTCCTTCCTGGCGCAGGCGTTCAAATGCGGGCAAAGCGGAGTGAGCAACGAGCGGCATCCCCTACCCCTCGCCGGTCAGGCGGTGCCCGCCGTGCGCCGAGTCCAGCGTCGACGCCACCAGCTCGAGGAAATCTTCCTCATTCTGCACCTGTTCGACGTCGCGCGCTTCGACCGTATAGCCGTACTGGTCGGCGATCGCCTGGTACAGCGGCCGGCGATGCTCGACCAGCTTGGGAAATATCCATTGCACGAACTCATCGGGCACGATCTCGTCGGTTGACTTCAGCCCCTGAGACTTCAGATATGCCGCCAGTTGCCCATCGAGAAAGTCCTCCTGAAAGTACAGCGGCTTGGGATTCTGCTTTTGTCGCATGATCAGCTTGCGCTCCATCTCCTTGTCGGCGCGCAAATAAAGGATAACCGTATTATTGGCCAGCACCTCAAGCACCTCGTCGTCGTTCAGCTCGCAGACGCTGCCGCCGGTGTCATTGATGAAATGGTGGTAACCGTAGATCTGGCGCGCCTTGACGATAAACGCCTCGACGTCCTTCATAGCGCCGATCTCTGCCTCGCGGTGCAAACGCTGACGTCTCTTGAACTCAGCGGCCGAAAGCCCGCCCAGGCCGGGATTGCCGATCTTTCCGAGGAAGGCCGATATCGGCTCGAGATTGTGGACGGTAATATTGCTGCAGATATAGATCGAGTCACTGCGTAATAGATCGCGCAGAAAACCGACGCGCATCGCCTGCTTCTTGATGTTGTCCACGATCGGCTCCGCCAGGTACTTGGTGCCGATGCGATAGTCGGCGGAATAATGAAACCAGGCGTTCTTGGGCAGCTTGCTGGCGAGCGCAGTCTTGCCGACCCCGGACATGCCGAGCAGCGTCACGGCCTTGTTATCCCACTGCAGGAACTCGTCGCGACTCATTCTCATGGGGAGCTTTGACCTTTGATCAAGGCGGGAAGCCTGATACGAGGATAGCTGATCCCGCCTTCCGCGAACAGCCGTGGGCGCCACGCCGGGTACGGGGCCGGGCTAGAGATCCGCCTCGCAGAGCGCCGTGAGCTCGCTTACCCTGCCGAGCTGCTCCAGCGTCCAGACAGTACGCTTGAGCCGGGTACGAACGTTCGCCGAAAGGAAGCGCTCGGCAAGCGCGTCAAACTTTTGCTCGACTTCCTCATCAGTCAAGGGATTACGATAATCGCCTTTCGGATAGTCCAGACACTTCTCGTAGCGGCGGCCATCGGTGGTCGTGATGACAACGGTCACACGTTGCAGGCGCGGAAAATGCCGCTCCGCTTCGTCATCGGCCACGATCTCGACCTTTCGCAGTTGCGCGCGGATCGTTGGATCCATGATTCTGTCCTCGCTGAACTGCGCCGGCGTCACTTGTCTGTCCACCAACGCCGCGGCAATACAGTATGGCAGCGAATGATCGGCCGTTTCCTTGGTTCGCGGGTCGTACTTCGAGGGATCCGCGAGGATATCGGCTGCCCGCGCAAGCGTGCGGATTTCCACCTTCTCGACCTGCTGCGGTGACAGATCGTGCGCAGCGACCAGCTCCAGCACCGCCGAGATCGGCGCGTGCGTCAGCGCCTCTGTCGGAAACCCTTTCATCCCGCAGCGCTCGATCCGCCAGGACTCCCCCAGCCCCGCGGTGAGCGCCTCGAGCTTCCACGCCGGTCCTAGACTCTCCACTAAACCTTCTTTTCCTTCGATGATGTGCTCGGGCCCGGTGCAGCCGCGTTCGGCCAGCAATGCGGCCAGCACGCCGCTTTGGCAAGCCAGGGGGTCGACAATATTCTTCATCATGCTGAGCTTGCCGGCCGTGACCGCGCCAAAGGTGCCCATGCGGCAACCGGAGATGCCGATGGCGTGCCGCATGCGCTCGGCATCGAGCCGCAACGCCCGCGCCGCGACCACGGGTGCCGCGAACGCCGTCAAGGTCGCATGGTGCCAGCCGCGCTCGCGGACACCGGGAAACGCGGCTTCGCACAAGCGCATTTCGAGCTCGTAGCCGAGCACCAGACTGACGATCAGCTCGGTGCCGCCCGAGCCGGTGCGCTCGCAACAGGCCAACGCCGCCGGAATCAAATCACTCGGATGGCACGGATCCTGTTGCCAGTAGATATCGTTGTAATCCAGCACCCGGATCATCAAGGCATTGGCCAATGCCGCGGACAGCGGATCGACCTGGGCGCCCGATCCGATCACCCTCGCCGGTCCGTGGCCTGCCGTCTCGCGCATCAGGTCCAGATAGATCCCGACGTCGGCCTGACCGTAGCCGCCGAGAGCACAGCCTAGCGCATCCAATAGAAAACGCTTGGCTTGGTGCACCGCTTGCGCCGACAGCTGTTCGAATCGCAGTGCCGCCGCCCAACGGGCAACGGCAGCGCTTACAGTTTCGCTCGTGCTCATGGTGGTGGTTAGCGTGGCGCCATAGCTGCGTGATTGCAAACTGTGCGGCCGAAGCCTAACCCAATTCATCGGTGTGATGCACGACGACAATCGCGGATGGCGCACTCGTCGATGAAGTGATGCCGCTACCTCCCGGCGACGGCCACCGCCTTCAATTCCGCAGCCGCTTGTCATGCAGCCAGCGCTGTAAAGATAACGAAGGGCGTCCACCCGCTGCGAGCGCGAGCTCGTGATTGGCGAGGTGGATTGAAAGACTGATCGAAACTGAGTTCGGGCGGCGTGGCGTGCGCCCTGAGGTAGAAAGTCGGTCTACCCGATAGGCCCGAGAGTCGGGGAAACGACTCCCGGAACACTACCGGGACCTCTCAAAGGTACTAAGAAGAGGTTATCGGCTCAGACCGCCGCGGTCTTTTTGCAACCGCGGATTGGCTTTGATGCCTAGCTCGACTTGCGAGCCGTCGACCCGAACCACGTGCACCTCGATCGACCCGCTGGCGATCGTGTCGCGCGCGAGTGATTCGGCATCGAGGTTGTCCAGGTCGAGTTGGATGGACTGCCCTGCCTTCCTTGTCAGTACTAGCATTTTTCCTACCCTCGGTTTTTATTGGGGTAATAACGCATGCTGCAATTATCACGCCAAAGGTCCTGTTGCGCCGCAGCACAACGGCGCTGGGCCGGAACCAAATTTTGCTGCCGTTTTTGAAGGGAACCGGCAACAGCATCCGTTTAGGGGCTTGCCCGGGCGTCGACCTGCGGCGGGGACTGCCCTTTTGTGTCGGCGTCTATTGGGCGCTAGGCGTCACGACCTTAGAATGGGCCCTTGATTCGAGTCGCGGTTCGACGCTGAGGAGCGAAGGCGTCGAATCTGTCATCTCGCTCCTGTTCCTGTCCGCATCATCGAGGGGAAGGTTTTGCGACCGTCGACGACGCGCAGTGCACAGCGATCCACACCGCCGAGCGGGTCAATCCGGGTCGCACGGAATTCATGCAGGAGCGGGTCGGGGGGATCTAGCGAACGGGGCACAAACATGAGCAAGAAAGTCGCTGAGCATACGTCGCGCGGGCGCGCGCAAATGGACCCACGCGTTTCCGACCATGATGGTTACTATGCGCTCGCCGAAAAGATATTGCCCGGGGCTGCTCTGGGCGCGCATGCGCTGCCGCCGGAGGCGCGTTTCATCATTCGCCGCGGCCAGGGTTCCCGTCTGCAGGATGTGCGTGAGCGCTGGTACGTCGATTTCGTCTGTGGGGCAGGCGCGCTGATCCTGGGCCACGCCCATCCGGCGGTCACTGCCGCCGTCACGCGTCAGGCCGCGCGCGGTATCCATTACTTCGGCACCCTGAACGAGCCCTGTCTCGAGCTCGCCGAGGTGCTCGTCGACGCTATCCCCTGCGCCGAGCAGGTGGTATTCGCCACCACGGGCTCGGAGGCGACGTTCTACGCGCTGCGGATGGCGCGCGCCTTTACCGGCCGCGACAAGATCCTGAAGTTCGAAGGCGCCTATCACGGTAACCATGACAGCGTGAGCTTCAGCGTGGCGTCGCGCGCGCCCGAACATTACCCGCACGGCAAACCGGAGAGCGCCGGTATTCCGGCCGGCGTAGCCGATAGCGTGCTGGTCTGTCCTTATAACGATCTCGAGGCGGCGCGGCGCGTCATCGAAGCGCACCACCACGAGCTCGCCGCCGTGATCGTCGAGCCTGTGCAGCGCATCGTTTTTCCGGACGACACATTTCTGCCGGGTCTGCGCCGGCTGTGTTCGGACCACGACGTCCTGCTGATCTTCGACGAGGTCGTCACCGGGTTTCGTCTGGCCTACGGCGGTGCGCAGGAGTATTTCGGCGTGACGCCGGACCTTGCGAGCTATGGCAAGATCGTGGGCGGGGGCGGCCCCTTGGGGGCGGTCGCGGGACCGGCCGAGATCATCGGCCTGGCCGATCCGGCACGAAAGGGTGGACCCGATCATGCCTTCGTCAATGGTACCTTGCACGGCAATCCGCTCGCTTCGGTCGCGGCGCTGGTGACGCTGACCGAATTGCGCAAACCCGGCTTCTACGCATCGTTGAACGCCAAGGCCGACGCATACCGCGAGGCGTTTCAGGCCGTGCTCGACCGCCACGGCTTGCCGGCGAGGACGTGCGGGCGCGGATCGTTCTGGCAAGTTCTGTTTTGCGTCGACGCGCCGCGCAATCATGCCGACATCCTCGCCTCGGACCAGGCACGCAGCCGTGCCCTCGACCTGGCATGTTTGCGCCATGGGCTCTACATGCTGCCAAACACGCGGCGCTTCGTCTCCGCCGTGCACGGCGAGGCGGATCTCGATGAGGCGGTGCGCGCGCTGGATCGCGCCTGTGGGGAACTCGGCTAACGCGAGTTGATGGTGCCTTGCCGGTACGCCCTCGGCTTCGAGACGCAAAGGACAAATGAACAAGCTTGAAAACATGGCCGCTCTGACCCAGCCCCGCGAGTCGGCGACGGCCCACTACCAGCGCCTGCGCGTGGAATTCGAATATCCGGTCTATTTCACTCGCCAACTATTCGCTACCGACAATCCGGTGTTCGCCTCTGCACTCGCTCGCTGCGAGCCCGCAAGACGACACCGCTTCGCCGTTTTCATCGACAGTGGCGTGGCCCAGCACTGGCCCGCACTTGGCACACACATCGCGCGCTATGCCGCCGCGCATGCGGGCCAGCTCGAGCTGGCTGCGCCGCCCGAGGCGATCACGGGCGGCGAAGCCGCAAAAAACGAACCGGCGCTGATTACGACGCTGCAGCGCCGCCTGCTCGAGCTGGCGATCGACCGCCACGCCTACGTGGTCGCGATCGGCGGTGGCGCGGTGCTCGATGCCGTCGGCTACGTCGCGGCCACGACGCATCGTGGCGTGCGACACATTCGGCTACCGACCACGGTAACGGCACAAAACGACTCGGGGGTCGGGGTCAAGAACAGTGTCAATGCCTTCGGCGTGAAAAATTTCATCGGTACCTTCGCGCCGCCCTTCGCTGTGTTGAACGACTTCGATTTTCTCGCCACGCTCGAGCAGCGCGACAAGATCGCCGGCATGGCCGAAGCGGTGAAAGTCGCGTTGATACGCGACGCCGATTTCTTTGGCTGGCTGGAAGCAAACGCCGACGCCCTTGCCGCCTTCGAGGCCGACGCGGCGGAAACGCTCATCCGACGCTGCGCCGAACTGCACATGCGGCACATCGCCACCAGCGGCGACCCCTTCGAGAGCGGCAACGCGCGGCCGCTCGATTTCGGCCACTGGGCAGCGCACAAGCTCGAATCCCTGAGTGCGCACGGGCTGCGTCACGGCGAGGCGGTGGCGATCGGCATGGCGCTCGATACGCGCTATTCGGTGTTGCAAGGGCTGCTGCCCGAAGGTCGTGATGGAGCGGTATGTGCCCTGCTCGAGCGCCTCGGCTTTCGGCTCTGGCACCCGGCAATGGAGCAGCGCGCAAACGACGGCGCCTTGGCGTTGCTGGGCGGCCTGCGTGAGTTTCGTGAGCACCTGGGCGGCGAGCTGACCCTGACCTTGCTGGCCGATATCGGCCGCGGCATCGAGCTGCACAGCATCGACGAAGGCACCTTGCGGCGTGCGATCGACTGGCTGAAAGAGCGAGACCGCGCCCGATGAAGCTCGGCCCGGGCGGCGATTATCATCTTTGCTATTGCACCAACATCCACCCAGGCGAGCGCTGGCCGGAGGTCCGCGCGAACCTCGAGCGCTATGTCCTCGAGGTAAAAAATCGCGTCGCGCCGGACCGCGATTTCGGGGTCGGCCTGCGGCTTGCCGCGGTGGCGGCAGACGCCTTGCAGGACCCGCCGGCCTTTGCCGAGCTCCGCGAGTTTCTCCGTGTCAACGGCTTGTACGTGTTCACCATCAACGGTTTTCCCTACGGGCCCTTTCACGGCACGCGCGTCAAGGAAGACGTTTACCTGCCCGACTGGCAAGACGAAGCACGCCTGCGCTACACCAACCTGCTTGCCGATCTGCTCGCCGCGCTCTTGCCGGCCGGCGTTGATGGCAGCGTCAGCACGGTGCCCGGGGCCTTCAAGGCGCGCGTCCAAGGACGCGACACGGTGGCCCGCATGGCATCGCTGATGATTCGCCACGCCGCCCATCTCGTGCGGCTGCGTGAAGAGACCGGGCACACGATTGCCTTGGCGCTCGAGCCAGAGCCTTGTTGCTTTCTCGAGACCATCGACGAAACAGTGGGGTTCTTCGAGTCGTCGCTGTTTTCCGCGCAAGCGCGGCAACAGCTCACGGCCGAAACCGGTTTGCAGGGCGGCGCCGCGGAGGAAGCCCTGCGGCGTCATCTCGGTGTGTGCCTGGACCTGTGTCATGCGGCCGTGGAGTTCGAAGATCGCCGCGCGATCGCTTCACGCCTGCATGACGCGGGTATCCGCATCGCCAAGATGCAGTTGAGCGCGGGCTTACAGGTCCCAGCCGTGACCCCGCAGGCTGCGGCGCGGCTGAGGGCATTTGCCGACGAGGTGTACCTGCACCAAGTGGTGGAGGCAAACGGTGCCGGGTTCAAACGTTACGTCGATCTGCCCGAGGCCTTGGCGCAGCTCGCGGACAACGGAAAGCGCGAGTGGCGCATTCATTTCCACGTGCCGGTGTTTCTGGAAGACCTCGGTGATTTTCTCTCGACCCAATCCTTCCTGCGCGACGTCCTGCACCAGCATCACGCTCGCCCGATATCACCGCACCTCGAGATCGAGACCTATACTTGGGATGTCTTACCCGAGCCTTACCGCAGCGAGGATGTGGTGAGCGCGGTCGTGCGCGAGCTCGATTGGGTCGTCAGCGAGCTCTCGACTCCGAAACCGTGAACTGGCAGATTGCGCTGCGTCTCGGTCGGGTGTCCAATCTGCCCACCGTCTGGACCAACGTTCTTACGGGTGTGGTGCTGGCGGGTAGTCATCCCCGGCCGGTAACCATGGCGATCCTACTGGTCTCGTTGTCGTCGTTTTATGTCGCCGGCATGTATCTCAATGACGCCTTTGACCGGGACATCGACCGCGTCCAACGGCCGGAACGCCCGATCCCGTCGGGTCAGGTGGACGCGCAGACAGTCTTTACTTTTGGTTTCGGGCTGCTCGTCCTGGGACTCGGGCTGTTGCTGTGGACAGGTTACGGCCTGCAGCAAGGGACCGGCTGGCGTGCACCGCTCGCAGGTCTGGCCTTGGCGGGAACTATTGTCGTCTACGACTGGTACCACAAGGATAATCCGCTCGGCCCGCTGATCATGGGTGCCTGTCGTATGCTGGTCTACATCACGGCTGGCTTGGCAATAACCGCCGTTTTGCCGACAACGTTGCTGATCGCGGCGGGTGTGCTGCTTTGCTATCTCATCGGCCTGACGTATATCGCCAAGCAGGAAAATGTCAATCAGTTGCGTTCCATGTGGCCGCTGCTGTTTCTGGTCGTGCCCTTTCTTTATACCCTGCCGCTCGCTGCCAGCGACATGACCGTACGGGTACTTTATGTGGCCTTCGCGCTGTGGGTGAGTTTCGCGCTTTCGTTTCTGCCGCGCGGCGCGCGGCGTAGTGTGCCCCGGGCGGTCACTGCGCTACTCGCCGGCATCTGTCTGCTCGATGCGCTGTTGATCGCCGGCCAGGGACACACGGCGCTTGCCGGTCTGGCCGTGGGCGGTTTTGTGCTGACGCTCGCGTTGCAGCGCGTCGTGCCCGCGACCTAGACGGTCGCCTATTTAATCACCAACTCGGCCACCGTCTGGTGCGTGGCTTCGTCGATGCGCGGCGCCTGACCGCGTAGCACCGAATTGCCCTGATAGAGCGTGCGTTGATCGATCGCCGGCGGCGCCAGCCAGTCTTCCTCGCGCATCTGCCCGCTTTGGCCATAGGCAGCGAGCGCATTGTGGTAGCACACGGCCGACGCGTCGGCTCCGCCAATGCCGCGCTCGAGCATCAGATGATAAGTCTTCGGCACCGCCAGCGGATCCGACACCCCCCAGTCGGCACTGGAGTCGCAGAAGATCCGCTCCGATCCATACTTGCGCACGATCTCGACCATGCGCTCGTTGCCCATCTTGGTGTGCGGATAAAGCGTGAAGGCGGCCCAAAAACCGCGGTCCAGCACTTCTTGCACCGTCTCTTCGTTGTTGTGATCGATCACGATGCGCGTCGGGTCGAGACCGTGCTCGAGGGCGATGTCCATGC
>CAYGAS010000367.1:0-7090 GCA_964347935.1 uncultured Nitrospiraceae bacterium
CCCGTGGGCTCGTCGGCAAACAGGATCTTTGGTTGGCTGGCGAAGGCGCGGGCGATTGCACAGCGTTGCTGCTCTCCTCCGGAAAGCTGACTAGGGTAGTGGCGCAGGCGGGCGCCTAGACCCACCCGGCGCAGAATCTCGACGGCATCGTCACGCGCTGCGCCCTGCCCGGCGAGCTCGAGCGGCAGCATGACGTTTTCGAGCGCAGTCAAACTCGACAAGAGCTGAAAACTCTGAAATACAAAACCGACCCGGCCCGCCCGTAAGCGTGCGCGACCATCCTCGTCAAGGGTGGTCAGATCGACACCGTCAAGGATCACGCGACCGCTGCTTGGAACATCGAGGCCGGCGAGCAGTCCCAGTAAGGTCGACTTGCCCGAGCCGGAAGCGCCGACGACCGCAACGGCCTCCCCCATGCCGATACGCAGGCTCACATCGTCGAGGATTCGCAGTTCGCCTTCCGGGCTGATAACCTGTTTGCTCAAGTGTTGCGCCTCAACCATGGGCGCGGTTGTTACTGGGGACATGCTACGACTACTCCTTACGTTGACCCTCTGCCTGCTTGCGACACAGGCCTTTGCAGAACGATCCACTATCGTTGTGCTGGGTGACAGCCTCAGTGCCGGCTATGGAATCGATGGCGATGACGGCTGGGTACACTTGCTTCAACAGCGCTTGCATCAACAAGGCTATCCGTACCGTGTCGTCAATGCCAGCATTAGCGGCGACACCACGCGCGGGGGTCTTGCCAGAGTGGCGCAGACACTCGCGCAAAACGCGCCGCAAATACTCCTCATCCAGCTAGGTGGCAACGACGGTCTGCGCGCCTTGCCGCTCGCCGAAATGCGTAACAATCTCGGCGCCATTATCGAGCAGGGTCAAAAAAAGGGTACGACGGTGCTGCTTATCGGCGTACGCCTGCCTCCTAACTATGGTGAGGTCTACATCAAAAAGTTCCTCGATGTCTACCGCGACTTGGCGCGGCGCTATCGGGTTCCCCTGGTGCCCTTTCTGCTTGAAGGAGTCGGCGGAAATGCGCAGCTGATGCAAGTAGACGGCCTGCACCCGAACCGCGCTGCCCAGGCGCGCATGCTCGACAATGTATGGCCGCACTTATTGCCTTTGCTCCAAAGGAAGCAATAAGTTTCACCTTCGGAGTAGCAAGATGTAGATCCGGGCAGTTTTCGTCGGTGCGCGCCCGGCATGCAGCGCCTGTCGCCTCCAATCCGTATCCTATAGAATAAGGTCAGCCCGCGCCGCCGCCATGATGAAAGCACTGGTAAAGTCCCGCCCTGAACCGGGCATCTGGCTGGAACATGTCCCCATCCCTTCCGTCGGCACCAATGAGGTGCTGATTAAGATCCTGAAGACCGGCATCTGCGGCACCGACCTGCATATCCTCAACTGGGACGACTGGGCGCAAAGAAACATCAAGACCCCGAGGATCATCGGGCATGAATTCATCGGCGAGATCGTCGAGATCGGACCGGGTGTCACCGGCTATGCCGTGGGGGACCGGGTCACCGCCGAGGGTCATATCACCTGCGGTATCTGCCGGAATTGTCGCGCCGGACGAACGCACTTGTGCAATCGCGCCATCGGCATCGGCGGAGGCCGTGATGGGGCGTTTGCGGAGTACCTCGCCGTACCGGCGTCGAACCTGTGGCCCGTACACGCAGACATCCCGGCTGAAGTGGGGGCGATTCTCGATCCATTCGGCAATGCCGTGCACTGCGCCTTGTCGTTCGATGTAGTCGCCGAAGATGTGCTTATTACCGGTGCAGGCCCTATCGGCATTATGGCGGCGGCCGTATGCCGTTTCATCGGTGCACGCCACATCGTCGTTACCGATGTTAACGACTACCGCTTGAATTTGGCCTCTCAGATGGGCGCTACGCGCGCGGTCAACGTGCGGCGGACGTCGCTGAACGAGGTCATACGAGAACTGAAAATGACCAACGGCTTCGACATCGGCCTCGAGATGTCCGGTAACCCCGCCGCCTTCAACAATATGATCGAGACCATGTACGACGGCGGACACATCGCCTTGCTCGGTTTTCTACCGCCGTCGACCGAAATCAGCTGGGATCAGGTCATCTTCAAGGGTCTGCACCTCAAGGGTATTTACGGACGTGAAATGTTCGAAACCTGGTACAAAATGACGCAACTGCTGCGTAGCGGTCTCGATATAGCGCAGGTCATTACCCACCGCTTTCCCATCAACGAGTATCAGCAAGGCTTCGAGGCGGTGCACTCGGGCCAATGCGGCAAGGTGGTGCTGGAGTGGGACTAGTGCTGCAGCCGCCTTCGCACACCGATGTCGCTCGCCACCGGCGGGGTGTCGCCGTGCCGCCATCCGTGCGATTTACTCCCTGAGGAGACTCCGACCATGGCCGGCGCGCAGCCACGGTTTCACACAGAGCTAGAGACCATAAAAGGCGAAGGTCTTTACAAGACCGAGCGCGTCATTACCACCCCACAGGGCGTAGAAATAGCGACGCGCGAAGCGGGTAGCGTTCTCAACTTCTGCGCAAACAACTACCTCGGACTGGCAAATCATCCGCTGATCGTCGAGGCCGCCATCGAGGCTTTGCGTACGCACGGTTTCGGCATGGCCTCAGTGCGATTTATCTGTGGTACTCAGGATCTGCACAAGCAGCTCGAGCAAACGATCGCCGATTTTTTGTCGACCGAAGATGCCATCTTGTACACCTCTTGTTTCGATGCCAACACGGGGCTCTTTGAAACACTATTGGGGCCTGACGATGCCGTCATCAGCGACGCCTTGAACCACGCGTCAATCATCGACGGCATTCGTCTGTGCAAGGCCAAGCGCTTCCCCTATGCCCACAGCGACATGCAAGACCTCGAGCGCAAGCTTAAGGAAGCACAACCGCACCGTACCCGGCTGATTGCGACCGATGGCGTTTTCAGCATGGACGGCGACATTGCCCGCCTTGATGAGATCGTAGCGTTGGCGGATCAGTATCAAGCGATGGTGATGGTTGACGACTCGCACGCGACCGGTGTCATCGGTGCAAGCGGCCGCGGGTCGGCCGATTATCACGGCGTCATGGAAAAGGTTGACATCTATACGTCCACGCTCGGCAAGGCCCTGGGCGGCGGTTCGGGGGGATTTACCGCAGCCAAAAGCGAGGTGATCGATTTGCTGCGACAACGCTCGCGCCCATACCTGTTCTCCAACACACTGGCGCCGGCCTTGGTCGCTGCCGGGATCAAGGCGTTCGAGCTGTTAGCGCGTTCAAGCGAGTTGCGTAATCGCTTGCAGGAAAACACCCGCTACTTTCGGGAGGCGATGACCCAAGTGGGATTCGAAATCAAAGCGGGTAATCATCCTATCGTGCCCGTCATGCTTTATGATGCGGGTTTGGCGCAACAGATGGCAGCACAACTACTCGCTGAGGGCATCTACGTCATTGGCTTTTTCTACCCGGTTGTACCCAAGGAACAGGCGCGTATCCGGGTCCAGGTCTCTGCGGCCCACACGCGCGACCACTTGGACCAGGCGGTGGCTGCCTTTGTGCGAGTTGCCCGACGGCTTGGTGCGCTGAAATAGCAGCACCCACCGGCGAATGCCGGTGGCCGGCGCATATTTGCAACGCTAGAGCTGCCGTTTTTGTCCAGCAGGAAAACGCCGGCCGTGCGTGGTATCATCCGCGCGGAAAAAGTGCTAAATAGCCGTTCACAGGCTCAATAAGTAGGAACCGAGCAGCGAAGACAATCGCTAAGCCGCGCCTGGGAGGTCGTTGATGGAACTTGAAGCGATAAGAGCCGCTTACCGCCGCTATGCCCGCATATACGATGCCGTGTTCGGGCCTATCCTGCATCCCGGCCGCAAGCAGATCATCGAGGCGCTAAAGTGCCGGCCCGGTGATGCCATTCTCGAGGTCGGTGTCGGTACCGGTCTTTCGCTTCCGCTTTATCCTGAAAACGTAAAGGTTACGGGCATCGATATCTCCACGGAAATGCTGGCCAAGGCGCGCGAGCGCGTCAAGGAAGCTGGGCTCGCGCAGGTGGAGGGCGTGCTTGAAATGGACGCCGAGGATCTGCGGTTTGCCGACAGCAGCTTCGACAAGGTGGTGGCCATGTACGTGGTCTCGGTTGTTTCCGATCCTTCGCGGATGGTCGAGGAGATGCGGCGCGTCTGCAAGCCGGGAGGAGAGATCTTCATCGTCAATCACTTCCGTGCACGTAACCCCATCATTCGTGTGCTGGAAGGTCTGCTCTCGCCGCTGGCTAAACTGGTCGGCTTCCACCCGGATCTCGATCTGGGCGATCTGCTGGAAAAAACGCGCCTTGACGTCGTTGACATCAAGAGCACAAATCTTTTCGGCTACTGGAAGGTCTTGCGGTGTCGAAGCACCCGGCGACGGCCACTGTCCATCGAGACGGGAGAGGACGTCGGCCAAGAAACCACTGCCTCGACGATGCAGGAATTCTATAAGTAGCTTTAGCCCCGATCGCCGCCGGCGCTGAGTCCTCGCGCCGCCCAGCCAGATACGAAGGCCCGCACAGTCCGTCGACGAGCGCAGCCTCATCCAAGTCAAGAACGGACGCCGCGCCGTGCTATCGACAGACGGCTCACGCCCATCTTGACAACCAAAATACTGGGCTGGCCGAGCAGCTTTTATCCGCCGCCTCGTATTCGATAACGATGAGTGATTCCGGGAAAAAGGAGGAGACATTATGGATATCATTTTGAAGTTTGTAGAGGGCGTTCGTTGGGAGCATTTGATAACGTCGGCGCTGCGGATCCTGCTGATTCTCGCAGTTGCATGGGCCGCCATGTTTGCGATCAAGTTCGCCATGCAGAGGCTCACGCAAATCCTGATTCAGCGCGGCCAAGAAGCCGGTGAAGTTCCGAGCGAGTCAGCCAAACGGGTAGAAACACTCGTGCGGTTGTTACGTCAGGGCGTGATGATCGCCCTGTGGATCATGGTGGCGCTAATTATGTTGCGCGAAGTGGGCGTAGAGATTACGCCGATTCTGGCCAGTGCCGGTATTGCCGGCCTGGCCGTGGGCTTTGGCGCGCAAAACTTGGTGCGGGATGTGATATCAGGGTTTTTCCTGATACTCGAGAACCAGGTCCGGGTCGGTGACGTCGCCGTCGTAAACGGCACCGGTGGGGTCGTGGAAAAGGTCAATTTCCGCACGGTGGTGCTGCGTGACCTATCAGGTGTCGTGCACGTCTTTCCCAATGGTACGGTCAGCACGCTATCGAACATGACCAAAGAGTGGTCCGGGTACGTTTTGGATATGGGTGTCGCCTATAAGGAGAATCTCGATCGCGTCATGGATGTCATGCGACAGGTGTCGGCAGAGATGCGTGCCGACGAACACTTCGGCACACTCATGATTCAAGACATCGAAATCTTCGGGGTAGACGACTTTGCCGATTCAGCGGTCGTGATTAAGGCGCGACTGAAGACCAAGCCGATCAAGCAATGGGAGGTCGGTCGCGAATACCGCCGCCGACTCAAGCAGGCTTTCGATCGCGCGGGGATCGAAATCCCGTTCCCGCACCGCTCGATTTACTTTGGCGAAGCGAGCAAGCCGTTTCTGGCGCAGTTGTCCGAAAGGCCTGCCGCTACAACGTAGGGGCCAAACATCGGTCGATGGACTGAACCGTATGCGGCGGTACTTACGCAAAGCTTTGATAGCAAAGGCTTTGCGTTGCCCGATCGTTGGGCCAGTGGGCAGGTTCAGACTTTAGCGCTATCGTGTGCGCAGGCGATCCCGCAAACAAGGGGGTGAGGTCATGAAGAAAAAGATGCAGATTTTCTTTTTTGGCTTGCTGATCGGCGTAATTATCGCTTTTCCGCTCGGGATGAACCTTGGTCGCGATGCGCCACTTTTCAGCAATCCCTTCGCCGAACAGGACGTACGTCAGAAGATGACCGAACGGGCCAAGGCCGGGGCAGACAGGGCCATCGAGACCACGAAGAAGGGCGCAGAAAAAGCCGTGGAAGAGGCTAAAGAGGGCCTGCACGAAGCGACCCGGCCGAAGGAAAAGACGGACCAATAGCGGCATTTATTTCATCTGCAATGCTGCGGGCTCAAAGACCTCGTTTTGGGCCAGACAGTCTGCAAGGCGACGGTACACAGCTTCCAGTCGGGCGCGAGACGGGCCGTTTCCGACAGCCTTGGCGATTCGCCGCGCAAGACATCCTTGCTCGGCGATGACCCGCAGCACGGGTTCCCACTCGCCGTACCCCCTCTCCTTCGCGAGCAAAGTTTCGATGAGGTGTTGCCACAGCTCTCGCGCTCGCGCCCGACCGCGCTCGGGGTAACCGAAGGTTTCGAGAAATCGTCGGCTATCGATGACCGTGTCGTCGGCATCTCGGATGCTGTCGAGCAGCATGGCGGCGAGCTCACGCTCGTCCCACGCACGTTGTCGTTCGGTACTATCCCAGACCTCCTCAACGAGCGCCCGGACAGCGGCGATGACCGCGGCGGCTACGGCAATGTCGGCCCTTGGGCACTCCTGAACGTCCATCAGTCGGATTTCGAGCGCCATTCGCTCGAAGCGCGCGATACAACCGCGTGCATTGACCCACTCATGATGCAGTACCCCTTCGGGGTCGAGTGGCGCCAGATCGGCGTAGATGGCCCGAAGAAGCCTGTCTTCGTAGTCCGCGCGCGAGGAAATCGACTCGGGGATAACGTGGCCGACGATGGACGGTATCCGATCCGAGTTTTTCCGGTAGACCTCTAGCCGGGTGTCGAGCAGTCCCGTTAGTTTGCCTTCGGCGATCGGTGAGCTCGCCGCGAGCGCCGGCAGAATAGGGAGTACCAGGCGAATGGCTGTATGCAGCCGGTCGAACTCGCTGTCATTGGCAAACGGCAGGTTGATGTGTGTGCTCTGCAGGTTCGCCCAACCGTGCCCTTTGCAGTTAAAGATGCGATCCAGCGTCTTATAAATAATGTCATCCTCGTGTGACCAGAGGCGCAGCTCCAGCCCGGGATCCATCCACGGATGCATGGCCGTCGGCAGCAGTCGTGCTTCAAATCCTGCCAGGATATCGTGAATACGCTGGATATTTGCCTGGAAGTGCCTGCCGAGATCGCT
>CAYGAS010000368.1:0-18683 GCA_964347935.1 uncultured Nitrospiraceae bacterium
GTCGCTGTCATGGAGGGCAGCAAGGCGCGGGTCATCGAGAACAGCGAGGGCGACCGCACGACCCCATCCATTGTCGCGTTTACCGATGACGATGAAGTGTTGACGGGGGCCCCGGCCAAGCGCCAAGCGATCACCAATCCGGAACGGACGGTGTTTGCGGTGAAACGGCTGATCGGGCGTCGCTTCGACGAGAGGGTCGTCCAACGCGATATCAAGCTGATGCCGTACAAGATCGTCAAGGCCAAGAACGGCGACGCCTGGATCGAGGTTAAGGGCAAACAGATGGCGCCGCCTGAGATCTCAGCACGGGTGTTGCAGAAGATGAAGAAAACGGCCGAGGATTATCTCGGTGAAGAGGTCAAAGAAGCGGTTATTACCGTCCCCGCCTATTTCAATGACTCACAGCGACAGGCGACCAAGGATGCAGGGCGCATCGCCGGACTCGATGTAAAGCGCATCATTAACGAACCCACGGCCGCGGCGTTGGCCTTCGGTCTTGATAAGCGGGAAGGGGATCGCAAGATTGCGGTCTACGATCTCGGCGGCGGAACGTTTGACATCTCAATCATCGAGATCGCCGATGTCGAGGGCGAGCATCAGTTCGAGGTCTTGTCGACTAATGGGGACACCTTTCTCGGGGGTGAGGACTTCGACCGCCGCATCATCGACTACTTGGCCGATGAGTTCAAGAAGGATCACGGCATCGATTTGCACAACGATCCCTTGGCACTGCAGCGTCTCAAGGATGGCGCCGAGAAGGCAAAGATTGAGCTGTCCTCGGCGCAGCAGACAGAGGTGAATCTGCCGTACATCACGGCCGATGCAAGCGGACCGAAACATCTCAACATCAAGCTGACGCGCGCCAAGCTCGAGTCGCTGGTCGAAGACCTCATCGCGCGTACGGTCGAACCTTGCAAGATTGCCTTAAAGGATGCAGGCCTGAAGGCGAGCGACATCAACGATGTCATTCTCGTTGGCGGGCAGACCCGCATGCCCAAGGTGCAGCAAACGGTTAAGGACTTTTTCGGGCGTGAGCCGCGCAAGGACGTCAATCCGGACGAGGCTGTCGCCGTCGGCGCCGCGATCCAAGGGGGTGTGTTGGGCGGCGAAGTGAAGGACGTGCTGTTGCTCGATGTGACGCCGCTCTCCCTCGGTATTGAGACACTCGGCGGCGTCATGACGAAGCTGATCCAGAAGAACACCACGATCCCGACCAAGGCGACGCAGATATTCTCTACCGCCGACGACAACCAGACAGCGGTCACTGTGCACGTATTGCAGGGCGAGCGCGAGATGGCGACGGGCAATAAGTCGCTCGGCAAGTTTGACCTGAGCGATATCCCTCCAGCCCCTCGCGGTATCCCGCAAATCGAAGTCACCTTCGATATCGATGCCAACGGCATTCTGCACGTGTCGGCGAAGGACAAGGCAACGGGCAAGGAAAACAAGATCGTGATCAAGTCGAGCTCTGGGCTCAACGAAGACGAGATCGAACGCATGGTCAAGGATGCCGAGGCGCATGCCGAAGAGGACAGGAAGGCGCGTGAACTGGCCGAAGCGCGTAACCAGGCCGATGGCATGATCCACAGTGTGCACAAGTCGATGAAAGAACTGGGTGACAAGCTCGATAGTGCCGAGAAGGAGAAGATTGAAGCGGCCATCAAGGATCTCGAGGCCGTCATCAAGGACGATGATAAGGCCGCCATCGAGGGCAAAACCCAGGCCTTGGCCGAGGCCAGCCACAAGCTTGCCGAGCAGCTCTATGCGCAAGCCCAACAAGCGGGTGCGCAGCCCACTGCCGAGGCCAGCGCCAGCACTGAACAGCACAAAGACGAGAACGTCGTCGACGCGGAGTTCGAAGAGGTTAAGGAAAGCAAAGGCAAGAAATAGGCCGCGGAAGACCCGCGCCAACGTGCACGCCACACGGTCCGCTCGCTGCCGGTACGCCAGCAACGGATGCGTGGGCGTGCGCCTGTGTGTGTGCCCGGGCGATGGGCCCGCCCCTGATCGGGAATGACTGAAACAATGGCGCAGCGGGATTATTACGAAGTTCTGGGGGTACCACGCAACGCCTCGGAGGCTGAAATCAAGAAGGCCTACCGCAAGCTAGCGATGAAATATCACCCCGATCGCAACCCCGACGATAAAGCGGCCGAGGACAAATTCAAAGAGGCGCAGCAGGCCTACGATATCCTCGCCAATGCGCAGAAGCGCGCCGCCTATGATCAGTTCGGCCACGCCGGGGTCGATCCGTCGGCAGCGGCCGCGGCCGGCGGGTTTTGGGGCGCGGCGGGCGGCGCCGGGGGATTCTCCGATATCTTCAGCGACGTTTTCGGCGACATCTTTGGCGCTGGGCGACGCACCGGCTCGCATGTGCGCCGGGGTGCCGACCTACGCTACGGTTTGAGCCTGACCCTTGAGCAGGCGGTCAAGGGGACCTCGGTGCAGATCCGCGTGCCGGCGCTGGAAGCCTGCGACACCTGTTCGGGCACGGGTGCGCGACCGGGCACGTCCAAGAGCACGTGCCCGACCTGCGGCGGACACGGCCAGGTACGGATGCAACAAGGCTTTTTCTCCATTCAGCAAACCTGTCCGAACTGCCGAGGCACGGGCCAAATCATCAGTGATCCATGTCGCGACTGCCATGGCGAGGGCCGGGTGCAGCAGACCAAAACCCTGTCGGTGAAGGTCCCGGCAGGCGTGGATGAGGGCGATCAGATACGCCTTGCCGGCGAGGGTGAGGCCGGTGAGCACGGTGCTCCTGCGGGGGATCTCTACGTCGAGGTTCGCATCAAGCCGCATCCCATCTTCAAGCGCGATGGTGACGACCTGTACTGCGAGATGCCGGTCAGCTTCGTGACTGCCGCGCTCGGCGGCGAGCTTGAGATTCCTACCCTCGGCGGACGTGCCAGCTTGAAGATTCCGCCAGAGACACAGACGGAGAAGCTTTTTCGCCTGCGCGGCAAGGGCGTACAGAATGTACGCAGCGGGCGCCTTGGCGATCTGTACTGCCGGGTGACCGTGGAAACACCTATCAAGCTCACCGAACGGCAGCGGGAGCTCTTGCGCGAATTCGATCGGCTGACGCGTGAAGGCGGCACCCGTCACAATCCGCGTGAGCAATCTTGGCTCGACAAGCTCAAGGGGTTCTTCAGTGCGAGCGACTAGCAGTGGTCGCGTACCGCCGGGTCGAGGATTAGCTTCACCGGGGTGAATCCTTTATTCTGTGCCGCTCCAATAGCCTTCGCTTTGTGAGGTCCAAGATGGTACGAATCGCCGTGACGGGCGCGGCCGGCAGGATGGGCCGCACGATTATTCAGGCGGCGAGCGAGCTGCCGGACATGTCGCTGGCGCTAGCCTTGGAGCATCCGGACAGCCCGGCTATCGGCGCAGATGCTGGGCAGGTGGCAGGTATCGGCAAACTCGATCGGCCGGTGCGAGCGGACATGGCTGACGCGCAGTTCGATGTGCTGATCGATTTCTCTCAGCCCGAAGCGGCCTTGGCCTGCCTCGAGCAGTGCGCACGTGCATCACGTCGCATGGTGATTGGGACAACCGGTTTCGACGAGGCCGGGCGCAAGCGTATCGTCGAAGCTGCCGCCACAAGCGCTATCGTATTTGCGCCCAACATGAGTGTCGGCGTTAATCTCTGTTTTCACTTACTGGCTATTGCCGCCGGCGCACTCGGTGACGACGTGGATATCGAGGTCATCGAAGCCCATCACCGGCACAAGAAGGATGCCCCATCGGGGACCGCGCTGCGCATGGGCGAGATCTTGGCGCAAGCATTGGGCCGGGATTTGCGAAGCGACGCCGTCTACGGGCGACACGGCGTGACCGGAGAGCGACCACGTCGGCAGATCGGCTTCAGTACGGTACGCGCAGGCGAGATCGTTGGTGAACACACCGTCGTGTTTGCGGATGCCGGGGAGCGCGTGGAGATTACGCACCGCGCGCAGAGCCGATTGACCTTTGCTTTGGGGGCGTTGCGGGCGGCCCGCTGGGTGATGCAAAAAGAGCGAGGACTCTTTGATATGCAAGATGTTTTGGGTCTGCGTTGATTTCGCCGCAGGTGCCCCGTAACATGGGGTGTTAGCGTACATGAATCGACGTCTACGCATTTGGCGAGCGAAGCGGGAGCGGCTGTGGGCCCCTCCCGCTTTTGTATGTGTGGACGCGAGCGTTGGAGGAGAAAGGCTGTGGCGTCACCAGCGCTGTTAGCTCTGGAGGATGGCACGATTCTCACCGGCGAGTCGGTAGGGGCCGCCGGCCAGGTCGTGGGCGAGGTGGTGTTTAACACCGCCATGACCGGCTACCAGGAGATCCTGACGGATCCCTCCTATGCATGCCAGATCGTCACCTTAACCTATCCGCATATCGGGAACACCGGCGTTAACGCCGAAGACATGGAAGCGTCGCAGACCTACGCGGCCGGTCTCGTTATCCGCGATCTGCCTGCGCAAATCAGCAACTGGCGCGCCACCGCGGACCTCCCTGCCTTCCTGCGCGACCATAACATGGTCGCCATCGCTGGTATCGATACCCGGCGTCTCACGCGGTTGTTGCGCGAGAAAGGGGCGCAGAACGGCTGTGTGTATGCGCCGGGGCGTGGCCAGCGGCTCGATCGCAAGGCCGCGCTGCGTGCGGCGCAAGGGTTTGCTGGATTGAAAGGCATGGACCTGGCCAAGGTGGTAAGCACAAAGCGTTCTTACCTGTGGGCCGAAGGCGGTTGGGAGCGCGGCACGGGTTATCGTTCGCCACCGGGGCATCCGCAACTTAAGGTCATCGCTTACGACTTCGGCGTCAAACGCAACATCTTGCGAATGCTCGTCGATCGCGGTTGTGCGTTAACGGTGGTGCCGGCGCGCACGCCGGCGAGCGAAGTGTTGGCACAGGACCCCGACGGGGTGTTTTTGTCGAACGGCCCCGGTGACCCCGAACCCTGTACCTACGCGATCGAGGCGATTGCGGACATCCTCGAGGCGGGCGTTCCCACCTTTGGTATTTGCCTCGGTCACCAGCTGCTTGCGCTGGCATCCGGTGCGCGTACCTTCAAGATGAAGTTCGGCCACCATGGCGCCAATCATCCGGTGATCGAGCTCGACAGCAATCGGGTCATGATCACTAGCCAAAACCACGGTTTTGCGGTGGACGATACCGACCTGCCAGCCACGCTAAGAGTCAGCCATCGCTCTCTGTTCGATGGCACCATTCAGGGACTGGTACGCAGCGATCGTCCAGCGTTTTCTTTTCAGGGCCATCCTGAGGCAAGCCCGGGCCCGCAAGACATCGCCGGGCTATTCGATCGTTTTGTTGCATTAATGAAGGAGCAAAAACAGGGGTCGCGATTCAAGATGCGAACGGCCTCAGAGCCACAGGCTCACAATGTGTAGGTTCCAGCTCTAGAAGTATTTGCAGACATGCCCAGACGCAACGATATTGAAACGATTCTGATCATCGGCGCAGGCCCCATCGTGATCGGGCAAGCCTGCGAGTTCGACTATTCGGGCGCGCAGGCGTGCAAAGCGCTGAAAGAAGAGGGCTACCGCATTGTGTTGGTGAATTCCAATCCCGCCACCATCATGACCGATCCTGATCTGGCCGATGCGACCTACATTGAGCCGGTGCAATGGCGCACGCTCGCGGAAATTATCGCCAAGGAACGCCCCGATGCCCTGTTGCCCACGATGGGCGGGCAGACTGGCCTCAATTGTGCGCTCGATCTTGATCGCGAAGGGGTGCTGCAGGCTTACGGCGTGCAAATGATCGGGGCAACGCGGGCGGCCATCGATAAAGCCGAGGATCGCGAGCTGTTCAAGGAGGCGATGCAAAGTATCGGGCTGCAGACGGTGCGCGGTGCGATCGCCCACAGCCAAGAGGAGGCGCAGCAGGTGCAGAGCGTTATCGGCTTTCCGGTGATCATTCGCCCCTCTTTCACGCTCGGCGGCAGTGGTGGCGGGGTGGCGTACAACAAAGAGGAGTTCGTTGCCATTTGCGAGCGCGGCCTCGACGCCTCACCGACAAACGAGCTCCTGATCGAGGAGTCGATCCTTGGCTGGAAAGAGTACGAGATGGAAGTGATACGCGACTGCAGCGATAACTGCATCATCGTTTGCTCCATCGAGAATTTTGATCCAATGGGTGTCCACACCGGTGACTCGATCACCGTGGCACCCGCGCAGACCCTCACCGACAAGGAGTATCAAGCGATGCGCAACGCCAGCATCGCTTGCCTGCGCGAAATTGGCGTTGATACGGGCGGTTCCAACGTACAGTTCGCGGTTAATCCCGATGATGGTCGCATGGTCATTGTCGAGATGAACCCGCGTGTGTCGCGTTCCTCTGCGCTCGCTTCCAAGGCGACAGGATTTCCGATCGCCAAGGTGGCGGCAAGGCTTGCTGTCGGCTACACACTCGATGAGCTCCGCAACGACATTACCGGCGGTGTCACCCCTGCCTCTTTCGAGCCGACGATCGACTATGTGGTGACCAAGATCCCGCGGTTTACCTTCGAGAAATTCCCGCAGGCGGATCCTAGGCTCACCACGCAGATGAAGTCGGTTGGGGAAGTGATGGCGATTGGACGCACCTTCCAGGAATCGCTTCAGAAAGCATTGCGCAGTTTGGAGACCGGCAGCGCCGGCCTCGAACCGCGCGTGGATCTACACGCCGACCCAGACGAGGCGCGTAAGAGCATCAGGCAGGAACTACGGGTGGCGGGTCCTGACCGGGTTTGGTACGTCGCCGATGGCTTCCGTAGTGGAATGTCACTTGAAGAGGTCTATGCGCTCTCGCGCATCGACCGTTGGTTTCTCGCACAAATTGCCGAGCTCGTCGAGATCGAAAAGGCAGTCGTCAAACAGGCCGGACGCAAGCTTACGCGCAACCGCGTATCGCACTGGAAGCGCAAAGGCTTTTCCGACAGACGCCTGGCAGACTTGCTTCGCACCAGTGAGGAGCGTTTTCGTCGCCGGCGCCATGCGCTTGGCGTGCGTCCCGTGTACAAACGCGTCGATTCCTGTGCCGCCGAGTTCGCTGCCACCACCGCTTATATGTACTCGACCTATGAGGACGAGTGCGAGGCGGCGCCAACGGATCGGACAAAGATCATGGTGTTGGGCAGTGGGCCCAACCGCATCGGGCAGGGCATCGAGTTTGACTATTGTTGTGTGCACGCGGCCTTGGCCATGCGCGAAGACGGTTATGAAACGATCATGGTGAACTGTAATCCGGAAACTGTCTCGACCGACTATGACACATCGGATCGTCTGTACTTCGAGCCGCTCACACTCGAAGATGTACTTGAGATCGTTCACGTGGAAAGGCCGACAGGCGTGATCCTGCAATACGGCGGTCAGACGCCCTTGAAGTTAGCACCGGGTCTCGCACGCGCCGAAGCGCCGGTTATCGGCACTAGTCCTGACTCCATCGATCTTGCCGAGGACCGCGAGCGGTTTCAGCGCTTGCTGAAACGCCTAGACTTGTTGCAGCCGCCAAATGCAGCGGCGCGCACTACGGCTCAGGCGGTACGCCTGGCAAGCAAGATCGGCTATCCGCTCGTCGTGCGACCGTCTTACGTCCTCGGTGGGAGAGCCATGGAAATCGTGCACAATCGCGAAGACCTTGAGACCTACATGCGCGTGGCGGTGCGTGTGTCTGAGGACGCACCCGTGCTCCTGGACAAGTATCTGAGCGATGCGATAGAGGTGGATGTAGATGCCATTAGTGACGGCGAGAGCGTCATCATCGGTGGCATTATGGAGCATATCGAAGAGGCGGGCGTGCACTCAGGGGATTCGGCCTGCTCATTGCCGCCCTTCAGTCTGTCAAAGGACGTGCAGGCGCAAATACACCGTCAAACGGTCGCGCTTGCCAAGGCGTTGAAAGTTACCGGCCTGATGAACGTGCAGTTTGCTGTAAAGAACGGCGACGTGTATGTATTAGAAGTAAATCCTCGTGCGTCGCGCACGGTGCCTTACGTGTCGAAGGCGACCGGCCGGCCGTTGGCGAAGATCGCGGCGCGCTGTATGGTGGGCCGTACGCTGAAGGCGCAGCGGGTCGTCGGTGAAATCATCCCTGCCTATTATTCGGTCAAAGAGGCTGTGCTTCCCTTCATCAAGTTTCCCGGGGTGGATACGGTGTTGGGGCCTGAAATGAAATCGACGGGCGAGGTCATGGGGATCGGACGCAGTTTCGGTGAGGCGTATGCAAAATCGCAGCTGGCTGCGGGCAGTGCCGTCCCCACACATGGGCGCATAATCATCAGTGTCCGCGATGCCGATCAGAGAGCTGTCGTCGACGTAGCCCGTTACTTTCATAGCAACGGCTTCGAGCTGTTTGCCACACGGGGCACAGCGAGCGTGTTACACGAGGCCGGCATTCCAGTGACAGCGGTCAACAAAGTGTCGGAAGGCCGCCCTCACATCGTAGATATGATTGTGAACGATGAGGTTGATATAATAATTAACACGACATCGGGTAAGCAGAGCTTTGAGGATTCGCGCAGCATCCGCAGTGAAGCGCTGCAGCATCACGTAACGAGCTATACCACACTTGCGGCTGCGCGTGCAGCATGTGCAGCGCACAGCGAGGGTGCCGCACTCAGCATCAACCGTTTGCAAGACCTACACAGAGAACTTGGGTCATGACAAAGGTACTCATAACGGCGGGTGGCGCCAAGAAGCTGCGCGAGCAGCTGCATCATCTGAAGACCGTCGCGCGTCCACGTATCATTCAGGAGATCGCGGAGGCGCGCTCGCACGGTGATATCTCCGAGAATGCTGAATTTCATGCGGCCAAGGAGCAGCAGGGCTTTATCGAAGGCCGCATTGCCGACCTTGAATCGAAGCTAGCCGTGGCGCAAATCATTGATCCTGCCAGCGTGGATGCCCAAGGACGCGTGGTATTCGGTGCTACCGTAGGGTTACGCGAACGTACTCTCGACGAAGAAGTGACTTATCAGATCGTCGGGGATCTAGAGGCCGACGTCAACGAGTCAAAGATTTCCATCAGCTCGCCAATCGCTCGGGCGCTTATCGGCAAGTACGAGGGCGAGGTTGTCGATGTGCAGGTCCCGGATGGCCTGCGCTCGTATGAGATCCTCACTGTGCGCTACGTGTAGGCGCGCCGTCGGTATCTTTCTCGTGATCCTGCGCGCACGCCCATCGCGCAGGGTGACCGATCGGCACGGACGCCGAAAGATCATCGCCCTCCTGCAGGTAACGCAAGACGCGAAAATCGGCCCTGATCGCCGCTCAATAATCTGCGTGGGCCACATTACGTCCAAGCCATTCGTGGTATCCGTCTATGGCCCGCGGTAAGCGGCGCAAGCAAGCGTGGCTGCGCGAACATGCCCGCGATGCCTACGTCAGGCGTGCGCAAGAGGAGGGCTACCGTTCGCGCGCCGTCTACAAACTCATCGAAATCGATCGCCGGTATCGGCTGCTGCGTCCGGGTCAGATCGTTATTGATTTGGGGGCTGCGCCGGGCAGCTGGTCTGAGTATGCCCGACGTCAGGTCGGGCCGAGCGGCCGGGTGCTGGCGGTGGATGTGGCTGCTATGTCGCCGCTGGGGGGTGTGGAGTTCATCTGCGGTGATATTGGCGATCCGGCGGTGCTAGACTTATTGGCAGAGGCCCTGGTTGACACCGCGGCGGACCTTGTGATTTCGGACATGGCCCCCAATATTAGTGGTGACGCTGTGGCCGATCAGGCACGGACACTCGCGTTGGGAGAGCGGGTGCTGGCGGTCGCCAAGGAGACCCTGCGCGATGGCGGCCAGTTGCTGGTTAAGGCCTTTCAAGGCGAGGGATTTGCCTCTTTGCGAGGCGCAATGCAGCCATACTTTGACAAAATCCATACCTGCAAACCACAAGCATCCCGGTCACGAAGCCGCGAAATATACCTTTTGGGGCAGGGATTTCACCGTGCCCGGGGTCGGTTGTAACGCCTGCAGGGTCGTAGGACAATGGAACGGAGCACTCAGACTTGGTCTAATTAGGAAGCCCGTGTGGCACCATGAATTGACCTGACTTAAAGGTTTTTAAGAGGCATACATTGAACAATCTCACCAAGAATCTCCTGCTGTGGCTTGTCATCGCCGTCGTGCTGATGTCGGTGTTCAATAACTTCGGTCCGCGGCAACCTAGCGCGAACCACATGGAATACTCGCAATTCATCGGCAAGGTCAAGCAAGGCCTGGTGGATAAGGTCACGATTCAGGGACGCAATATTCACGGTACGCTGAAAAATAGTGAGAAGTTCAAGACCTACGCTCCTGCGGACCCGGGCTTGATCGGCGATCTGCTCGAGCATGGCGTCGCCATCGATGCCAAGCCACAGGACGAACAGTCGCTGCTGCTTACTATTTTCATAAACTGGTTTCCGTTGCTGCTACTTATCGGTGTGTGGATCTTCTTCATGCGCCAGATGCAAGGTGGCGTAGGTGGGCGGGGCGCTATGAGCTTTGGTAAAAGCCGTGCGCGCATGCTGACCGAAGAGCAGAACAAGACCACGTTTGAAGACGTCGCAGGTGTCGAGGAGGCCAAGGAAGAGGTCCAGGAGCTTGTTGAATTCCTGCGCGATCCTGCCAAGTTCCAAAAGCTCGGCGGGCGTATTCCAAAGGGTGTGCTGATGACTGGTGCACCTGGGACCGGCAAGACCTTATTGGCCAAGGCGATTGCCGGTGAGGCCAAAGTGCCCTTCTTTTCCATCTCCGGGTCGGATTTCGTGGAGATGTTTGTTGGTGTGGGCGCTTCGCGCGTACGCGATATGTTCGATCAGGCGAAGAAGCATGCGCCCTGCATCATATTTATAGATGAGATCGATGCTGTCGGTCGGCAACGCGGCGCCGGACTCGGAGGGGGTCACGATGAGCGTGAGCAGACCCTCAACCAGTTGTTAGTGGAAATGGATGGCTTCGAGGGCACCGAGGGTGTGATTGTCATTGCCGCCACCAACCGCCCCGATGTGCTTGACCCAGCACTGCTGCGTCCGGGACGTTTCGATCGTCAAGTTGTCGTCCCGTTGCCCGACATCCGTGGGCGCGAACTTATCCTTAAGGTGCACATGCGCAACGTACCTTTGGCCGACGATGTGCAAACGAGCATCATCGCGCGGGCCACGCCCGGGTTTTCTGGCGCCGATCTGGCCAATTTGGTAAATGAGGCGGCGTTGTTTGCGGCGCGTGCCAACAAGCGACTCGTGGATATGGAGGACTTCGAGAAGGCCAAGGACAAAGTCATCATGGGTGCGGAACGGCGCTCCATCGTGATGCCGGAGAAGGAGCGCAGGAATACCGCTTATCACGAGTCGGGACACACAGTCGTCGCCAAGGTTTTGCCAAACACCGATCCGGTGCACAAGGTCACGATCATTCCACGCGGTCGCGCGTTGGGCGTGACCATGCAGTTGCCGGAGGAGGATCGTTACAGCCAGGATCGCGAGTCGTTGCTGTCGATGATTTCCGTGCTGATGGGTGGTCGTATCGCCGAAGAGATCTTTATGCACCAGATGACCACCGGTGCCGCCAACGATTTCGAGCGCGCAACCGAAATAGCGCGCAAGATGGTCACGCGTTGGGGTATGAGCGATACGCTCGGCACCCGTGTCTACGGCGAGGGCGAGCACGAAGTGTTCTTGGGGCGCGATATGATTACGCACAAGAACTTGAGTGACTCGACCGCTGAAATGGTGGACAAGGAAATTCGTCGTATCATCGATGAACAATACACGCGCGCGCGCGGGATCATCGAAGACAACCGGGACAAGGTCGAAACGATGGCGACGGCGCTGCTCGAGTGGGAGACGCTGAACGCCGGTCAGATCGATGACATCATGGCCGGCGGTAAGCCGCGACCACCACAAGGCGTCGATGATGGCGGGACGCGTGCCGACGCAGGCAGCAAACCCAAGAAGTCAACGCGCAAGCCGCGCGTGAAGCCAAATCTGGGCGATCCTGCCGGCGAGCACTGAGTGTACGATGAATGTGATTGACTGCGGTGGGCGTGCGCTCGATCTGCGGCACGTGGCAGTCATGGGAGTCTTAAACATCACCCCCGATTCGTTTTCCGACGGGGGCCTTTTTTTATCGCGCGAGCGGGCGCTTGAACGGGCCATGCAAATGGCCGAGGAAGGCGCCGACATCATTGACGTCGGCGGTGAATCCACACGTCCTGGCGCGGCCGCAGTATCACTTGCAGACGAGCTCGCCCGCGTCGTGCCCGTCATCGAAGCGCTGCATAAGTCGCTCGCGATACCCTTATCAATCGATACCTCGAAGCCGGAAGTCATGCGCGATGCCGTGGCCGCCGGCGCCGGCATGATCAATGACGTACGTGCCTTGCGGGCGCCGGGGGCGCTGTCAGCCGCGGCACAGCTTGGAGTGCCGGTGTGCTTGATGCACATGCAGGGTGAGCCGCGGACTATGCAGGACAATCCGCATTATGAAGACGTCGTGGCCGAGGTGAAGTCGTTTCTGCGCGCGCGCCGAGAGGCGTGTATCGCGGCGGGAATCCCCGAGCAGCGTATTGTGCTTGATCCTGGATTTGGCTTCGGCAAGACGGCAGAGCACAACTTGACGCTATTGCGGCAGCTGGATCAGCTGAAGGCATTGGGTTCGCCGCTATTAGTCGGTCTATCGCGCAAGTCGGTGATCGGCAAGGTGTTAGACTTGCCGATTGATCAGCGTGTGCATGCCAGTGTGGCACTGGCGGTGATTGCAGCGCGCAACGGAGCGAACATGGTGCGCACCCATGATGTGCGTGCCACGAGAGAGGCAATACGCATGGCCGAGGCGGTCTACCGCGCGGCCTGAAACTCAGCACGCTTGTTTCGTGCCAGCAAGGGGGAGGCATGGACAAACGCTATTTCGGTACAGACGGTATTCGCGGTCGCATGGGAACGGAGCCGATCACGCCCGAGATCGTGCTCAAACTCGGCTGGGCGGCGGGATGTGTCCTAGGCGGCATGGATGATAATCGGGCACGCGTTCTAATCGGCAAGGATACGCGTGTTTCGGGTTACCTGCTGGAGTCAGCGCTGGAGTCGGGATTTTCGGCAGCTGGTGTCGATGTGAGCCTGCTCGGACCGATGCCCACCCCCGGGATCGCTTACCTGACACGTACAGCGCGCGCAAGCGCCGGCGTTGTCATTAGCGCTTCCCACAACCCTTATCACGATAACGGCATCAAGTTCTTCGGTAGCAATGGAATCAAGCTGGCTGATGAGATGGAGCTGCTGATCGAACAGACTATGGAACAACCGTTATATACGGTGGACTCGGCGACGCTCGGCAAGGCAGAGCGGTATCGCGACGCGGCCGGGCGTTACGTGGAGTTCTGCAAGAGCACCTTTCCATCGCGCAGCAGCCTCGATGATTTGACGATCGCTATCGATTGTGCCAACGGCGCGGCTTACCAAATAGCGCCAGCGGTGTTCGTTGAACTGGGCGCGAACGTGATCACGATCGCCGACGAACCCGACGGCTTCAATATCAATCAGCAGTGTGGTTCGACAAATCCGGCGTTGCTGCAGCAAACGGTGCGTGCCAAAGGGGCCGATGTGGGCATCGCCTTGGACGGCGATGGGGATCGCGTCATCATGGTTGATGCCAACGGCAGATGTGTTGACGGCGACCAGATCCTGTACATCATCGGACAGGCCCGTCACGCTGCCGGCACGCTTCGCGGCGGGATAGTCGGCACGTTGATGACGAACTATGGGCTGGAGCGCGCCTGTGCCGAGCGCGGCATCCCCTTCGAACGCGCAGCCGTGGGTGATCGCTACGTGCTCAGCATGTTGCAAGCGCAGGGGTGGGAGCTCGGTGGCGAGTCGTCTGGCCATGTCATCTGTCTGGACAAGAGCACGACTGGGGATGGCATCATTACCGCCTTGCAGGTCCTGACCGTGATGGTGGAATCGGGCAAGAGTCTCGCCGAGCTCGCGGGCAGTATGGAAGTCTTTCCGCAGGCGTTGGTCAGCGTACCCGTGTCCGCGAAATTGAACGCCGCCGGTTTTGACGTGCAAAGCTCCGCGCGCGTCAAGCGCGCAGTGCGCGAGGCCGAGCAGGCCCTCGGAGATCTGGGACGCGTACTGCTGCGCGCCTCGGGCACCGAGCCCGTCATCCGCGTCATGGTCGAGGCGGCTGACCCGAAGCTCGTTGAGCGTCTGAGTCGGGAACTGGCCGACGCGGTCGCGCTGGCGGCACGCGATGCCGCCTGACTTGCCCGCCTGGTGCCGTCAAAAAATTGCTTTGTCGTCCACCGCTAGGTAACATCGCCGCCGCATTCTATCAGCCAGCGCCCCGAGAACATGCGTCGCCCCTTTGTTGCCGGCAATTGGAAAATGAACGGTACCCGTGCCGAAGCATCGCGGCTGGTAGACGATATTACGAGCACACTGTCCATGGCGAGCCATACCGAGGTTGCTGTCTGTCCGCCGTTTATATTGATTCCACTGGTAGCAGAGAAGTTGGCCGCTGGCGGTGCGCTGGCGCTGGGCGCACAGAATCTTAGCAGCGAGGCCGCGGGCGCTTTTACGGGTGAGGTCTCGGGCCTGATGCTGCGCGACTACGGGTGTCAATACGTGATCGTCGGACACTCTGAGCGGCGGAGCCTTTACGGAGAAGGCGATGACACCGTGGCGCGAAAGTTCGCTGCCGCCCTGGAGCACGGACTCACGCCCATTCTCTGCGTGGGCGAGACGCTCGCTGAACGTGATGCCGACGAGACTGAAAACGTGGTCGCACGCCAGCTGCAGGCTGTGCTGGAGCGCAATGGGGTTAAGGCTTTTGCTAACGCGGTCATCGCCTACGAGCCCGTTTGGGCAATCGGTACTGGCAGGACCGCGACCCCGCAGCAGGCGCAGAGTGTGCACGCATTCATCCGCGGCAGGCTAGCGCACGCGGATCGCGTGGTTGCCGATGGCTTGCGGATTCTTTATGGTGGGAGCGTGAAAGGCGCTAATGCAGCTGAACTTTTCCGAGAACCGGATATCGACGGTGGTCTGATCGGCGGGGCGTCATTGAACGCGGTTGAGTTCGTTACGATCTGCCAGGCGGCCGCGGGCAGCGAGGGGTCGAAATGAAGGAATTGGTTCTGGTTGTACATGTGCTAGCGGCAGCAGGCTTGATTGGGCTCATCCTGCTGCAACAGGGCAAAGGCGCTGACATCGGCGCCGCCTTTGGCAGCGGCGCGTCGCAAACGCTGTTCGGCTCCCGCGGGTCCGCCAATTTCCTGACGCGTTTAACGGCATTGCTGGCCACCATCTTCTTTGTCACCAGTCTGACCTTGGCGATGCTGGCAACCCAGGTGAGCGCGCCGCGTAGCGTGACGGATACCGTGACTACGCAACCGGTGGCCCCGCCACCCACTGTTGAATCCGAAAAGGAATCCGCACCCAAGCCGTCGCCCGCACCAGCGCCATCCGAGGTCCCCGAGGTTCCGCGCTAAGCAGCTAGCGGCGTTTCTTGGTACAGTTAGGTGCCCGCCCACACGCGGGCGGTGGCGCAGGCCGGTGTGGCGACTGCGAGAGAACGACGCCGAAGTGGTGGAACTGGTAGACACGCCGTCTTGAGGGGGCGGTGGCGCGAGCCGTGCGGGTTCGAGTCCCGCCTTCGGCACCAATGCACGACACGGACACACACCCTTGACTGCCTGGGTGCGCGAAGCTCCGCAAGTGCGAGGCATGCGTCCCGATCTAAGCGCCTGAATTTTAATACATTGCGCACTGCGGCAGACTTGACTTTGCCCAACAGCACCGCCTAGACTGCCCGAGATGCCTGCCTAGTCCCGTTTGTGGGCGGGTTCCTTGATCGCATGCGCGCAGGTCCGGGCGCAGGCGAAACACAAGCATGTTAGCGAATTACCTACCGATACTTATCTTCATCGGCATCGGCCTGCTGTTTGGCGCGGCACTGATGGTCGTCGGCCGCGTGCTCGGGCCACACAATCCGGACAGCGAGAAGCTATCGCCGTACGAATGCGGGTTCGAGGCCTTTGAAGACTCACGCATGAAGTTCGATGTGCGCTACTATTTGGTAGCGATACTTTTCATCATCTTCGATCTCGAGATTGCTTTTCTTTTCCCGTGGGCAGTCGTTATCGATGACATCGGGCTCTTTGGTTTTCTCGCCATGATGTTGTTTCTCGCCATCCTCGTGATCGGTTTCATCTATGAGTGGAAGAAAGGAGCTCTGGAATGGGAATAGAGGGGTGGCTGGCAGGGGGCTGGACCACCACCAGGCTTGATCAGCTCATTAACTGGACGCGCACCGGGTCGTTGTGGCCGGTGACTTTTGGTCTCGCGTGTTGCGCCGTTGAAATGATGCACGCGGGCGCATCGCGTTACGACCTCGACCGATTCGGGATAATCTTCCGCGCGAGCCCACGCCAGGCGGACGTGATGATCGTCGCCGGTACCTTGTGTAACAAGATGGCGCCCGCCCTGCGCAAGGTCTACGATCAGATGGCCGAACCGCGCTGGGTGATCTCCATGGGTTCGTGCGCCAACGGCGGCGGCTACTATCACTACTCTTATTCCGTCGTGCGTGGCTGTGATCGAATTGTGCCCGTCGATGTGTATGTACCGGGGTGCCCGCCGACAGCCGAGCAGCTGATTTACGGTATTATTCAGTTGCAAAACAAGATCAAGCGCACCAATACCATTGCGCGCTAGGCAGTTAGGAATATCCACCAATGCTTGATTCACTGGCGGCCGCCGTTGAACAGGCCCAGGCAAAGTTTGGCGAAGCGATCACTAACACGATAAGCGCCCACGGCGAGCTCACCTTGGAAATCAAGCGTGAGCGTATCGCGCAAGTGTGCCGTCAGTTACGCGATGACCCAGACTTCGCGTTTTCGCAGCTGATCGACCTCTGCGGGGTCGATTATCTCAACTATCGTCAAGAGGCACCCGAAGGGGTGAGACCGGGACCGCGTTTTGCCGTGGTCTATCATCTGCTGTCGCTCAAGCAGAATCGGCGCCTGCGCCTGCGTACCTTTCTCGATGACGCGTTGCCGATCGTCGACTCTGTGGTCACGGTCTGGCGCTCGGCCGACTGGTACGAGCGCGAGGCGTTTGATCTGTTTGGCATCATCTTTGAAGGCCATCCGGACCTGCGACGCATCTTGACCGATTACGGTTTTATTGGGCACCCGTTTCGCAAGGACTTTCCACTGAGTGGTGAAGTGGAAATGCGTTACGACGCCGAAAGGCAACGCGTGGTCTACGAGCCGGTAAGCATCGAGCCGCGCATCAACGTACCTCGTGTCATTCGCGAGGAGGGGTACGGTGGCAGAGATTCGTAACTACACGATGAACTTCGGACCCCAGCACCCCTCGGCGCACGGGGTGTTGCGTCTGGTGCTCGAGCTTGACGGTGAGGTCGTCCAGCGCGCCGATCCCCACATCGGCTTGCTGCATCGGGCGACGGAAAAGCTCGCCGAAAGCAAGCCTTATAACCAGAGCATCGGTTACATGGACCGTCTGGATTATGTCTCCATGATGTGCAATGAGCACGGTTACGTGCTGGCGATGGAGAAGCTCCTTGGCGTTACCCCGCCGGTGCGTGCCCGCTACATCCGCACCATGTTCGACGAGATCACGCGCATTCTCAATCATCTGCTGTGGCTTGCTGCGTACGCGCTCGATCTTGGGGCGATGACGGTATTTCTCTACTGCTTTCGCGAGCGCGAGGACCTGTTCGATTGCTACGAAGCGGTCTCGGGAGCGCGCATGCACGCCACCTATTATCGTGTGGGCGGTGTCTATCGGGATCTGCCTGACAGCATGCCGCAGTACGAGCCGTCGAAATGGCACAGCAAGAAAGACTGTGAGCGGCTCAATGCCAACCGTCAGGGCTCGCTGCTCGATTTCATCTGGGATTTCACCGAGCGTTTTCCGAAATACATCGACGACTACGAGACCTTGCTGACGGAAAACCGTATCTGGAAACAGCGCACCGTCGGGATCGGTGTGGTATCGGCCGAGCGCGCATTACAACTCGGTTTCAGTGGTCCCAACTTGCGCGCATCGGGGGTGGCCTGGGACCTGCGCAAGAAGCAGCCCTACGCTGCTTATGACGAAGTGGACTTCGACATTCCCATCGGCGCTCAGGGCGATTGTTACGATCGTTATCTCGTGCGCATGGAGGAGATGCGACAGTCAAACCACATCATTCGCCAATGCGTGCAGTGGCTGCGTGCCAACCCGGGGACGGTGATCATCGACGACCAGAAGCTCGTCCCGCCCCCACGCGCAGAGATGAAGGACAGCATGGAGGCCCTCATCCATCACTTCAAGCTGTTCACCGAAGGTTTTTGCATTCCTGAGGGGGAGGCCTATGCGGCGGTGGAGGCGCCCAAGGGCGAGTTCGGTGTGTACCTGATCTCTGACGGTGCCAATAAGCCCTACCGACTCAAGATACGTGCCCCCGGCTTCCCGCATCTGGCAGCGCTGGATGAGATGTCGCGCGGACACATGCTGGCCGACGTCGTCGCGATCCTGTCGACGCAAGACATCGTCTTTGGGGAGATTGACCGATGACGGTGCGAACACAAACCAACTCGCTGATCGAGCTCTTAACGCCCGACTCGCGCGCTGCAATCGACCGTTGGACCGCCAAGTTTCCCGCCGGCCAGAAGCGGAGTGCCGTGATCGCGGCACTCAACATCGTGCAGGAGCAAA
>CAYGAS010000369.1:0-2835 GCA_964347935.1 uncultured Nitrospiraceae bacterium
TGCTTTTGCGCCTTTTTTGCTTCCTAGTCATCGCGATGCACTAAGGTCGGTGAAAAGGCGGGCACACAGATGGCGACGTACTCGGCGCCTTCCGGCCCGGGCGTGCTGTATTGCACCCATTCGCCCGAATGCGCGACCACCGCTTCGCCGGCCACGACGTTGAGCTCGCCATCTTCGGTTCGCACCCGCAGCGCACCCTTGATAACCACCGTGTATTCGTCAAACTCCGGCCGTTGCCCTGGCTCGGTCCAACCACTCGGGCTTCGCATCCGCGCGATACTTACGGTTTCCGTCTTCGAGTTTATGCGGCCGATGAACTCCTCGATAAGCTTGGGTTTATTGCCCGCCGCCTCGACAAGGGTCGGGCCTTTAACATGGGTGGGCATGGTCTCCTCCGCACTCACTGGGTCAGAGCCGATCTTTGCACTATCGTCGACGGCCGTCACCTCCGGCGTTCCGCCGAGCGCTGCCCACCGGCGCGGCAATCCCTTAGAATGAGCAGCCCATGGCGACACCGGCATACCATCGACGCGAGGCACCGCGCATTGGCTTTGTCAGCCTCGGCTGCGCGAAGGCGCTGGTCGACTCCGAGCACATCCTGACCCAGCTGCGGGTGCAGGGCTACCAGATCGTCCCGACCTACGAAGATGCGGAGCTGGTCGTGGTTAATACCTGCGGCTTCATCAACGAAGCCGTCACCGAGTCGCTCGATGCCATCGGTGAAGCCATCGAGCGCAACGGCAAGGTGATCGTGACGGGCTGTCTTGGCATCAAGGCCGAGCAGATTCGACAACGACACCCGCAGGTGTTGGCAGTCACCGGGCCGGCGCATTATGAAGCCATCATGGCGGCGGTGCACGCGCACCTGCCCCCGAAGCACGACCCCTGGCTCGACCTCGTGCCGCCCCAGGGGATCAAACTCACGCCGCGGCACTATGCTTACTTGAAGATTGCCGAGGGCTGCAATCACCGCTGCAGCTTTTGCATCATCCCGTCGATGCGCGGCCGCCTGGTCAGTCGCCCAGCCGATGAAATCGTCGCCGAGGCGCAGCGTCTGGTCGGCGCCGGCACCAAGGAGCTGCTTGTCATCTCGCAAGACACCAGCGCCTATGGGGTCGATCTGGGCGATGTAAGCGCGCGTGCGCACAACCGCGGCCGCCGCGCCGCCATCACCGATCTGGCGCATCGGCTCGGCGAGCTCGGTGCATGGGTGCGGCTGCACTATGTCTATCCGTACCCACATGTGGATGAACTGATCCCGCTGATGACCGAGGGGCGGCTATTGCCTTATCTCGACGTACCCTTTCAACACGCCAGTCCGCGCATACTTAAGCTCATGCGCCGACCTGCAGCAGTGGCTGATAACCTCAACCGCATCGAAGCGTGGAGAAAGATCTGTCCCGACATAACCGTACGCAGCACTTTCATTGTCGGTTTTCCCGGTGAAAGCGAAGAAGACTTTGCCCAGTTGCTCGAGTTCCTTGAGGAAGCGCGTATCGATCGCGCCGGCTGTTTTCGTTATTCGCCGGTCGAAGGTGCGGCGGCCAATGCCTTGCCGAATCATATCCCGGAAGAAATTAAGGAAGAACGTTACAGACGCTTCATGGAAACACAGTCACGCATCAGCGCCGCGATCTTGCGCGCCAAGGTCGGCAAACGACTGACGGTTCTCATCGACGAAGTCGACGCGAACGGCGCGATCGCCCGGAGCAGCGCCGATGCGCCCGAGATCGATGGCAAGGTCTATATCGACGACGCCACCGGCCTGAAAGCCGGCGACATCGTCAAAGTAGTGGTCGGGCATGCTGGCCAGCACGACCTGCACGCGCGACGCGTTCACTGACGGGTCGGCCGCTTAGGCGACACCGGCGTCGATGATGGCTTTGGCGCGCTTGATGAGCGGCGCGGCATCGGTGCGCTTGCCCTGGGCGCGATAGAGCCCGGCCAGATTGGTCAGCACGCTGGCGACGTGTGCGTGCTCGGGCATAACGGTTTCGTAGATATGCAAAGCGCGCCGGAAGCAGATCTCGGCCTTGCCGTACTTCTGCTGCTTCTTGTAGACCAAGGCAAGATCGTTGAGGGTTGCGGCGGCGCGGGTGTTGCCGGTTCCCAGTGCGTCGATGTGCTTTAACGCAGCCGAGAAATGTTTCTCGGCTTCGGCATAGTGGCCGGCCTGAAATGCCTTCTTGCCGGCGCTCTTGTGTGAGCGCCATCGACCCGTCGCCCCAAGCCCGCGAAGCGACAGGGGACGCAGGAGTGCGCCGAATTGAAACCGCTGCATCGTGCGTGGCCTCCTTGCCACGGGCATGGGGATGTGACTCGCCTGCGCAGTCGTAGCCGGCTTGACTACCGCCCTCAGTAATTACTTAGCCCTAATGCGCGCAAAAATCACGCTACGCTGCGTGGATATTGCGCTGCAGCAGGATAAAACGATGCTCAACGGAAGAAATAGATCGGACTCGTCCAGGCGATATGACCATCTTCCTGGGTGAGCTTGACGAAAATTGGGTTGTCACTGCCACCCGCGAGGGTCAGCGTGCGCTCGAGCTGCAACGCGCGGTGCGGATTCTCCGGCGGCAAGCGGACTATGCGCACGAAACGCGGCAGGATGTCCGAGTTGTCCACAATCTCGTCTTCGTAGCCGATCTCCTCCAACGGCACCCCGCATTTGATCAGCGGCGTTTCGAGCTTGAGCGTGCCGGCGTAGGGATCGTCCACCCACATATCGAAGCCGCCGATATTGCCTGTCGTGAGCGCACGCCATACAAGCCTATTGCTGCCGACTCGCTCCAGTGTCTTGTCACGATTAAAGAAATTAATGGGACGCGCGTCGAT
>CAYGAS010000370.1:0-5896 GCA_964347935.1 uncultured Nitrospiraceae bacterium
CGTCCTTAGGCGATCTGCAAATGCGGCTTGTAAGTATAAGCCCAAATAAACAAGAGATTGAAGATGTCCTGCCCACTGACGGGAGGCCGTCTAGGCCGCCCCGTCGCCGTCGGTCTCGCGTGCGGGCGACTTCTCGGGGCATGCCACGCACCATGTGGAATAGTCCACGCACGGTAAAGAAATCGATGTCGGTGCCCCCACCTTCTGGAAAACACGCCAAGGCAACACAGATACCCCAGCGCCTGGCGATGCGGTGCGCCCCGCCCATACCGTAAGCCAAATCCCAGCCGTCATCGGGCCCGTTTCTCGTCGACGCACGCATGCCGGAGAAAGGCACCTGCTCTGCCAAATAGCCACAGTCATTCGGCGATAGGCAGAATACCCAGCGCATGCAGCGGCCAGACCCCACTGATTAAAAGACAAAGCGTTGAAAAATAGAGCGCTTAAATCCATCAACCCTTGCGACGCTTGCCGACTTTCAAACCTCATCTGAATTGGCGGTTTTTTTCTGCTCGAGCCGACGCGGCGCGGTCGCAGGCCCGGTCCCAGCATTCCCAGACTTAGGTCGGACATCGCCGTGCGTTAGCGATCCAGGTCTGCCTCATAGGTTAGCCTCAACGCATCGCGGGCGAGCAGGCTATCGGTTTCGCCCCGGCGAGCGGCCGCTGAGCGATGCTGCAGGGCAATAGCACCCTCCTTCCCTGGGGTCTCGCTGCCGTTCGTCAGCCTCATTTGACGCTTTATCCGCCGAAATATTGTCCAGCGATGGTTGGTTCCTGCCGGAATCCTACACTGTCAATAAAGAAAGCAAAGGCTGACATGCGCACAAACGCGACGAAAGCGCAGTGTCCGGTGTCGGCCATCTAAACCGAGGTCATCGAGCAGGGAATCGCCCGAAACCCCGCTCGGATTCGCAGTCTCGGCTTTTTTAGCAAGGGGTCTCCACGAGGGAAGATTTGTAGGCACGGCGCTCTTCGGCGGGGGGCGGGTGCGCGCGACTCGATCGTGGAGTCAGGACAAACGAGTCCGCAGGGCCGTTGTGTGCGCTGCGGGGTGCTGTAGCACCGCCACCGACTGCTCGCCAGGCTGTGGCGACTCAGGTTGGGGATTTCGGCTCTGATGGCGTGGCCACAGAACCGAGGGCTAGGTAATCGCGCGGACGTTCTCTTATCTCGGCTGCAGGCTATTGTCAGTGCAGAGAACAGAAAGACTCAACAGTTATCGCTCAAACAGGGCGCTGCCTGAATTCATGGTGTCGATGGCATTTTGTCTATCGTTGACCGGTTGCGCCGTTGCATTGGTTGTCGTGGAACGGGAGCCCGCGGACCCGGAGTCCGCCGCTAAAGCAAAAATCAATTCCGCGCCGCCAGTAAGACCGGCGCCGCAAGCGGCGAAGAGCGACCGCACGTCCAAGCCGCTGGCATCGAAGCCTGAAACCAGCGAACGCCTACCTGCGTCGCCCCCAAAACCGCTGATAGCCATACACGTTCTGCCACGCGTGGCGATTCTCGTCAGTAAAGATATTCCCGCCTACTCGCGGGTGTCGAGCGAACTCGGCAAACGCTTAGAACAGCGCCACGACATCTATCGGCTCGACAGCGACCCGGCAAAAAATGACGAGATCATGGACCACATCCAGCAATCCGAACACGTTCAGGTCGTCGCCATAGGCCTGCGCGCGGCGCGAGCGGCACAGAAGCTCTCCGGCAAGCAAGTGATTTTCTGTCAGGTGTTCAACTATCGAGACTACGGGCTGGTAGCGCCCTTGATGAAGGGCATCAGCGTGCTGCCCCACCTTTCAGAGCAGTTCCGTATCTGGAAGACGCTCGACCCGGGACTTCACAGAGTGGCAGTCATTACAGGCCCGAACCTGCAGTCGATCCTAAGCCAAGCACGCGTGGCTGCGGATGCTTATGGGATCGCGCTGCTGCATGAGGTGGTCGGCTCCGACAAGGAGATGCTTTACGCCTTCAAACGCTTGATCCCCCAAGCTCAGGGGTTGTGGCTTTTGCCCGACAACCGCGTGCTTAGCGGCGGCGTAATACGGGCCGTCATGTCGTACAGCGTCAGAGAAGGTAAACAGGTGCTGGTTTTCACACCCGCCCTACTGAAAACGGGCGGGCTACTTAGCGTTGAAAGCACCGAGTCCGATGTCGCTGCCCAGGTTCTGACACGCTTACGCCAGGCATATGGAAAGGAGTCCGTACCGGGTCCGGATGTGGTGCCGCTGACGAAGGTGCGGTTTCAGATCAATGCTCGCGTGGCCGATCACTTGGGGCTTGTGATACCAGCGCAATACAAACAGTTTGTCTATGAACCCTGAAGAAATTAAGCGTGGCCGCGATAGGCGGCAAAGCACGCTATCAAGCTTGAACCTCGCGATACGACGGTCGTACCGAAGCCTGTTCGTCTCCGTATTGTCCTCTTTGCGCAGCCGGGACGGCCAAAGTCTCGTCAGGCACATACAGTTGGTGCAGCTCGCGCTCGGGTTGCTCGTTTACTTGCTGGCGGTTGGTGGCGTGTGGTGGATTTCCGACCGAGTCAGTCAGGACTACTTCGAAAAGCAGGCGTCGGCATGGCTGGACAAGCTCGAAGAGTTAGGCACGCCACTCTACATCTCTTCAGGCGCGTCGGCATCTCTGGGGATCGAAAGGCACATCGGAGAGTTCCCCGAAATCATGTTCGTACGGTATTACGGAGCTCGCGGACACAACATTCTCGCAGAATACAATATTAATCCGCTTGCCACCCAAAAAATCCCTCAGCTTGGCGAGCAGCAACTCGAAACACTGAGTGCCATGCGAGGACCTGGCAAACAACGGCTGCTGGAAAGGACGACGGCCAGCCGATTCTTGATCCGGGCAAGTGCACCCGTATGGACCAGCGCGATCCAATCTGATGGTCTGTTTGGATTCACTCCGGACGCTGAGTCCAAAGAGAGGAAAGCGCTCATCGGTTTCGTGGAGGTGGGGCTTGATTTCCGCCAGTACCGTGGACAGCTGATCAAGAATATCGCTCTCGGAAGCTTAGTGATCACGTTTCTCTTGTGGCTCTCGCTTTGGACCGTGGGAAAGATCCTAAAACGCGCGCTGCTCCCGCTGCAGGAGCTGCAAAAGCCCCTCGCAAGGCTTGCTGCCGGCGATACCGATGTAAAGGTGCACAGTCGGGGTCACACGGAAATCATCGCCATAAGCAGCGCGCTGAAGACGACCATCAACGCGCTAAAGGAGCGCGATGAGACCCTCAGACGATTAGCTGATCATGACCAGCTCACTGGGCTGCTCAACCGCCATCGATTTGCTCAAGAGCTGGAACGCGAGGCAATCAAAATAGGATGGGAAAAGGGACACAGCGCCCTGCTGTTCCTCGACATGGATCAATTCAAACTCGTGAACGACACGGTGGGTCACGCCGCGGGCGATCGTCTTCTAGTGCAAGTGGCGAGTAAGCTTAAAGCGAGTTTGCGGAAAGGAGACACTTTATGTCGCTTCGGAGGCGACGAATTTGCCGTCCTCGCCCGCGGGGTCGACCGCGAGAGTGTTATCCCAATCGCCGAGTCGCTGATCCAAATTTTGAAGGACATGCATTTCGTCGAGAAGGGACAAGTCTTCAACATCTGCTGCAGCATCGGCATAACAATCATCGACTCCGACAGCTTCACGGCGGACGAGCTCATAGCCCAGGCCGACATGGCGTGCTACGAAGCGAAATCTCGTGGGCGGAACTGCTTTAGCTTGTTCGCGGGGGGAAACGGGGACACTGAGCAAATGATGGCGTACATCGGTTTCTCGCAGAGGCTGAAGGATGCAATCAGCAACGATAACTTCATACTTTACTATCAGCCCATCATCAACGTCGGAAACGGGGAGACTGAGTTGTTTGAAGTGCTGCTCCGAATGTGGGAGGACGGCGACGCGATCAAGTTGCCCGACCGCTTCCTGCCGGTTGCTGAGCGCTTCGGATTGATGCTCGATATCGACCGTTGGGTTATCCGTAACGCAGCCAAGGCGCTGGCGAAGTTCCGTGATGGGGGAGTGGATGTGAAATTTTGTGTCAACCTCTCGGCCCATGCGTTCGAGGACTCCCATTTCGTGACTTATGTGGCAGACAATCTTAAAGCAAATAGCCTGCCTGCTGATTGTTTTGTGTTTGAGATAACGGAGCAGACGGCCATACGCTACCTAGATGATGCCAACGAACGCATGCGCGAGCTCATTCATATGGGATGTAGGTTTGCGCTGGATGATTTCGGGGCCGGTTTTAGCTCGCTTTCTTATATCAAGCGATTGCCGGTTGACTACATAAAAATAGAGGGCAGTTTCATCGAGAACCTTTCTAAAGACCCGATCGACCAGGCGATGGTCAAATCCATCATCGAGATCGCACGTACCACTGGCAAACAAACGATCGCCGAATACGTCCAGGATGAAAAAAGCTTGCACATGCTGCGAAAGTTCGGAGTTGACTACGTGCAAGGGTTCTATGTCGGCAGGCCGGCGCAAACACTCGTCTTGCCAGGATCGCAAAAGCTGGCTGGCTTGCGAGGCCGGCAGTAGACGTCTTGGCCAGGCGCTAGTCGCTCTGCCGCTTCGCTATGATTTGGTGCGGGTGCTGTCTAAGGCCCGATCGAGTCCGGTGGTGTAAAGGCGGACGCGTGCAGCGCGACTGCACCGCCCCCGGCATGGAGGTGCCTCATTGAAATGATGCGCCTTTCTCTTTTTTCCGCGTCGTTGGCCCAGGGCCGTGCCGCGCCGGAAACAGGTTGGCTAGCACGGCTCTCATCGTCTCCCACCTGTCATCTTTGCGACGGCTAAGCTTATAGCGACGGTCCCCCCCGTGGGGATACCAGCGCAAGTGCATGCGCCGATCCGGCTGTTGGCGTCGTTGTAGCAGGCGACGTTTCGGCATACTGCGTGCTGGCCTCAGGTACCCTGTTTGCATGGCCCGTCCTCCTTGGGCAAGGTGCTTTCTCGCCCCGTATCGCCGCGTTACCAGAATTATCAGTGCAACACTACTGGCGGGGCGAGGCTTTGATGTGGATCAAGAACTAGAGGTGCTTGGGCCTTGTCGCAAGAAAAGCCCCCGCCTTACGCGAGCCTTTTTCTTTCCCTCATGCATTGCTAGATTGGTCTTGCACGCGAGGTCTCGATAATTAAGTAAGACTCACGGCACATTGCGAGCATCGTGCCGCAGACGACCCATGCGCAAATCGGCAATTCTCTGGTGTCTACTGGCTCTCCTGACGGCAGCACCGGCAGTCGCAGAGTACGAAGCGTCGCGCTTCGAACTAACGCCCTTCATCGCCTATCGGGTCGGCGGCGAGTTCGAGCAGCCGAGCACCAGCGCTGACCTGAAGCTCGATGAATCTGAAAGCTTCGGTCTGATCTTCAATATCCGCCTTGATGCGGACAGTCAGTTGGAGATCTTCTATTCTCGGCAGGCCACCGAACTCGATACCGAGGGGCTGTTTGTTAATCAGCCTGTCTTGGATATCGATATCGATTATCTTCATTTCGGTGGGACGTACGCCTTTGCCAGTGACAGTGGTCTAGGAAGACCTTACATCGTCGGCACCCTCGGCGCGTCGCGTTTTGCGCCCAAGCCCTCGGGGCTTGACTCGGAGACCTTCTTCTCCTTCTCCTTTGGGGGCGGCGTAAACCTTTTTCCGAGCAAACGGCTCGGGTTGCGGCTCGAAGCGCGGCTTTTCGGGACGCTCATCGACAGCGACAACGCCATCTTTTGTCAAACGGGGGCCGACACGAACTTCTGCGCGGTCTCCGTACAGGGAGACCTTCTCTTCCAGTGGCAAGCGATGGCAGGCCTGGTAGTTCGCTTCTGAACGGGGCTATCCGGCGACCACCGCAAAGGGGATCACCCTGTCTTTTTACTTGAGCGT
>CAYGAS010000371.1:0-14365 GCA_964347935.1 uncultured Nitrospiraceae bacterium
GCGCCAGTGCATCGAGCGCAGCGGTGCCCCAAGAAATCTCGAGGTTGTGACAACCGCCGCAGCGAAAATTGCAGCCGTAACTGCCCACCGACATCACTTGGGTGCCCGGCCGATAATGACGCACCGGCTTCGCTTCGATCGGACCGATGTCGATTGCCGAAATAATGCCGTATGACAGGTTGTAAAGCGTGCCATGGCGATTGACATGAGCCTGACAGAAGCCGCGCTGCCCGTGCCGCAACGTGCAGCGCCACAGGCACAGGTTGCAACGGGTCCGGTCTTTGCCCAGGCGCCGTTGCAAACGTGTCTGCACGAGCTGGTAACGTTGCGGTGTCGAGGTGCGGGTCTTCTCGGATGCGTGCGCGTTGACCATGAGTGTCCTTTACTTAGCTGAGACTCTTCTCGCAATTCCAACACAACTGAAAATTGGCGGGATTTTCCTCGCCACAATCGGGGCAACGCACGGCCACCCCTGCATCGGTTTCGCAGCCGCGCTCGTAGGCAACGACGACCTCACGCGCGCGTTCCCAGTCGCCCTCCTCCATCACCCAGACCTCCGGGTAGGCATGGGTAAAGGGAAGCTCGCCGAGACCGCCCTGAGCGTTTTCGTTGAAAACACGCGCTTCGATTCCCGCGGCCCGCAGCTGATCGGCCACCATGTAGGCTTCCGGCAGGTTGGCGGCTGTGTAGAGCCTGCGCACAACTTCGAATGCTCGAACCGTTCCAATTCAATTGCAGCCGACATCTTGCATGAGGCGCGCATCGCTCGTCCACCTTACGCGAATATCAAGCCGAGGGTGCTGGGTATTTCGCGCCGATCAGGATAAAATTCTGCTTCCGGGTAAGCTTGAAGCTTTCTCCGGTGTCATCGGGGGCGGTCACCCGAGCCACGCTGACCGCCCGCCCATCGGTCGCCCCCCCTACGCGGGGCGACGCCCTGCGGCCATCCGCAGGTGACGCGCACAGGCAGTTTCCGGGGAAATTGGAGTGCGCCGGCGCGTCGATGAAGGGCCGTCGACAGGATCGCCGGTCCCGCCAAGGATGGGCTAAGTCTTTGTTTGAATGGATGTTCAGTGCGCGCCGCTGGAAGGGATCGCACTGCGCGCGTCGCGGTCGCTGCAAATGGTGCGAAATTTGCATATAAATCAGATGCTTAGCTTCTCAGCACCGTAGGCGGATGAGAAAAAAATGAAGAAAAAGATAGCAGTCGACGATCTTCGAATCGGCATGTACGTGTCCGAGCTTGACCGCGCGGAGCCCGTACCGGCAGCCTTTCGCGGGTTTCAGGTCCGCTCACAGACCCAAATCGATAAGCTCAAGCGCTACTGTCGGCACGTCTATATCAATATCCCCGACAAGCCGGCGTACCCTGGGAGCCGGCGCCCGGCTGCGGGCAAATGGCCGCCGAGTCGCCCGTTCACGTCGGAGCAGGAGCGCAAGGCCCAGTTCGAGATACTCAAGCTCGGCGCCACGCCGGGCGCCGTCGCCCTGAAATACCCGGACCAAACCACCATCGAGCAAGAGATCAGCACCATCCGCCCTGCGTATGATGCGCTCAAAGTCTTCGTGCGCAATGCCATGCAGAATATCCGCCAAGGCGGTGGTCTCGACTCTGGCGACGTCAAGAAAGTCGTTGTGCCCGTGGTGGCCAGCGCCGTGCGCAATGCCGATGCGCTTGTTTGCTTTGCGCAATTGCGTAGAAAGGCAGATTACACGACGCTTCACAGCGTGCGCGTCTGTCTGCTGGCGCTGGCATTCGGGCGCCACTTGGGTTTGGGGATCCCTGATCTCATTACGCTCGGTATCGGTGCGCTGTTGCACGACATTGGAAAAATGTCTGTGCCCGAGGAGTTGCTGAACAAGCCGGGGCCATTGAGCGAAGCAGAGCGCGACCTCGCGAGAAAACATGTGCAGGCGGGTGTGCAGCTACTGCGCCGAATCCAAGGCCTCCCGGCGCCTGCGATCGACGTGGCCCGTTACCACCATGAGCGCTACGATGGTTCCGGCTATCCGCATCGGTTGAGCCAGCAGCAGATTCCTTACCTCGGCCAGATCGGCGGCATTGTCGACTGCTATGATGCGCTCACCAGCGATCGCGTCTATGCCGCAGGCATCTCCGCTTATACGGCCTTACAAAAGATCTACGGAGCGCGCGAGCGAGACTTCGATCCTAAACTGGTCGAGCAATTTATACAGTGCATGGGTATTTACCCGATCGGCAGCGTCGTCGAGCTGAGCAGCGGCGATGTCGGGGTCGTCGTCTCCGTAAACCGTGCGCGACGACTGAAGCCACGCGTAAGACTGGTGTTGCGCCCGGATAGAAGTCCCTACCGTCCACCCAAGACGGTCAATCTTATGCAAACCACCGAGGACACAGGTGAGTCCTACGAAATCGAGCACGTGCCGGAACCGGGCGCTTACGGCATCGTTGCGGCTGATTACCTGCGCGTCAGCGGGCATCATTAGAGATCTTTCCCGGACTTTCCGTTCCAGGCCACGAGTCGCGCACGCATACGCCGCACGTGTCCCCCTTCCCAGTAGAGCCGGGTGCAGGCCGCGCACCAGTAGAGCCTTGGCGCATACGCCCTTGCACCTTCGGGGATGGAATTCGATGTCTTGTTATCAACCTCGACGAGCTCGGTGTTGCAGACGAGACATCGACTAAACGGACGATATAGCCAGTCTAACTGCAGCTGCGCGGATAGCCCGGCGATGCAGTCGTTGAGCGTATTGCCGCGAAGTAAGATGACTGTGCCGGCCGCGTGGCGAAACTCCAGAAGCTTGCGATCGCGGGTCACAAGCAGGCGACCTTCGTCCCGGGCCGCTTGCAGCATGGTGCTGTCCGAACCGCCGTTAGCCTGAATCCGCGTATCGTAGCCCGCAGCGCGTAACCAGCGCCCGAGACGCTTCAACATCTCGTCGCAGTAGAACCTGGGCGTTTGTCCCGAGTGATCCATGGTCTGGGCCGTGTGTCAGCGTTAGCCCACAAAAAGATCGGGTTGCACACCCGCGTCGTTCTGTCCCCTAAAGCGCGTCGTATCGAGTGCTCTGGCAGTGCGCTCGAGGCTGAGACGCTTGCAGGCGACGGCAAAGCGGCGCGCAATCAAATCCGCATAGGCGCCCGTGCCTGTCATCCGTGTGCCGAATCGCGGATCGTTTTCCAGGCCTCCACGGCTTTGCCGAATCAGACTCATCACCCGTTGCTTCTTTAGCGGATAGTGTGCCGTAAGCCACTCTTGAAACAGATCCTTGATCTCTAGCGGCAGGCGCAAGAACAGGTAGCCCGCCGATTGCGCTCCCGCGTGCGCGCACGCCTCGAGGATATTTTCGATCTCTCCGTCGTTGACCCCGGGAATCACAGGCGCCACCAATACGCCGGTCGGGATACCGGCCTGCGCCAGCTGATGCATTGCCTCCAGGCGCCGTTGCGGCGCGGTGGCGCGCGGTTCCATGCGACGCGCCAGCTCACGGTCAAAGGTCGTTATCGACAGCGTTACCTGTGCGAGCTGCTCACGAGCCATGTCCGTGAGGATGTCGATGTCGCGTTCGACGAGTGCAGACTTGGTAACGATGGTCACCGGATGGTAAAAATCGGCCAGCACCCCGAGAATCTGTCTCGTAATCTGTCGCTTGCGTTCGATCGGTTGATAGGGATCGGTGTTGGTACCGAGCGCCATCACTTTGCAGCGGTATCCGGGATGTCTTAGTTCCCGACGCAGCAGTTCTGCCGCATCGGGCTTTGCGAACAAGCGCGTCTCGAAATCAAGCCCGGGGGAAAGCCCGAGGTAGGCGTGGGTGGGACGTGCATAGCAGTAGACGCAACCATGCTCGCAGCCGCGATAAGGATTGATCGACTGCTCGAAAGGCACATCGGGCGACTGATTGCGGGCGATCACCGTGCGCGCCCGCTCCTCGGTGACCACAGTGCGAAGTGGCGGCAAAGCTGCCTCGTTGCCGCCCCAACCGTCGTCAACCGGCTCACGCTGCAGTTGCTCGTAACGCCCGTCAGGGTTGCTGAGGGCGGCGCGCCCCTTGCGCCGCAGCGGTCCGCATTCGCGATCAGAGTTGGACATGTGTCTGTCCGCCATGAGGTCCTTGGACGCTACACTTGCACAGCTTTGCACAAGCGGTGCCTTCATTCATATCGCAAACGCTTCTATGATTAACGAAGACCTAGGGTCAGCAGGCACCGGCTCGATGAAGGCGTTTATCGCGCTAGTCATTATTGTAACAATGACCGTCGGGATCAATGTCGCGGCGGCAGGGCAACCATTGACGGCTAAGAACATCGATATCAAGCGTGTCCGTACGCACGTACATACCCTTGCCGGCGATATCGGCGAGCGTAACCTGTTCCGTCCACTGGCCCTGCACCGGGCAGCCGCGTACATCGAACGCGTATGGCGCGAACAGGGGTACGCAGTGACACGACACGAGTACACCGTCCATGGCGAAACCGGCGCCAATCTCGAGGTGACCCGCGAAGGCACGGACCCCTCGGCAGGCATTCTGATCGTCGGCGCGCACTACGATTCGGTCATCGGCAGTCCCGGTGCGAACGACAATGGCAGCGGCGTCTCGGCGCTGCTCGAGATCGCACGCCACTTCAGCACCTACGCACCCGCGCGCACGGTGCGCTTCATTGCCTTCGTCAATGAGGAGCCGCCCTTTTTCAAGACCCGCGACATGGGCAGCCGGGCCTATGTCGCCATGGCGCGGGCACGCGGCGACGATATTCGTGCCATGATCTGTTTTGAAACGATCGGCTATTACAGCGACAGCGCCGAGAGTCAGCACTATCCGCCCCTGTTCAACCTGTTCTACCCTGACGCAGGGAACTTCATTGGCTTCGTTTCGAATTTCCGCTCCCGTGCCCTACTCAAGGAGTCGGTGTCGGCGTTTCGCGCCGCCAGCGACTTTCCGCTCGAATATATATCCACATTCGCTTTCATTCCGGGGGTTGACTGGAGTGATCACTGGTCATTCTGGCGTGATGGCATTCCGGCCATCATGGTGACCGACACGGCGCCGTACCGCTATCCGTACTATCACAGCGCACGCGACACGCCTGACAAAGTCAGCTACAAGGAGCTCACGCGGGTCATCGGTGGACTGCTGGCGATGGTGAGCCGGCTGGCTGACTCGAGATGAGTCCGGCTCCATGAACGAGGTCACCCGCTACGCGCTCTGGTTGCTGCCCGCGGAACCGGTCAGCACCGCCTTTGCTGATCTCATTGAAAGCCTTAGAAAAAGCTATCGCGGACCGGTCTTCGCCCCGCATGTGACTTTGCTCGGCTGGGTCACGGGCAACGAAGAAGCGCTCGCGCAAGCCACCGCGCAGCTGGCAGCGCAAGTTGAACCCGTTTCGCTGCGACCGGTAGGTCTCGACGGCGAGCCGTATTATTTCCGCTGCTTTTATCTCAAGCTCGACAAGTCGGAACCGCTCTTGCGCGCACACGAAAAGGCCTCGGCCTTGTTCAACGCGGGACATTCCTCGGATTACTTGCCGCACCTGAGCCTGATCTATGGTCAGTTATCGGCGCCGCAGAAGACAAGATTGCAGAAGGAGCTTATAGACACCCTGTCGGCGGAGTTTGTGGTCGATCGCTTGCAGCTTGTGCACATCGCCGTGGCCGTGGCCGACTGGCGCGTTGTCAACACCTTTGCTTTAGGCAGACCGGGCTAGCATTTATCCAATTGCGGCCCACCGCTGGATCGACGCGAAGGGCTTGCTACGAATCGCTACCGACCCGACGCCAGCCTGTGGGCGTAGCGCGTGGTCTCCGGCAAGCGATACCGTGTCGTGCAGCGCAAGACATAGTCGATCGCCGTCTCCAAACTGACTCGGTGCCCTATCGAGACATACAGCGGTTGCACGCCGGTGCGCGTGCGCAGCACCGCGCCGATGCGCTCGCCATCATCGAGCAGCGGCACCCAGGTGCCTTTCTCGCGTGGGAGTCTTCCGTGTTTGCCGAGGAGTCGCGATTTGGCGACACCAATGCTGGGGATGTCGGCCAACAGTCCCAGGTGACAGGCAAAGCCAAAGCGTCGCGGATGGGCATAGCCCTGGCCGTCGCACAGGAGCAGGTCGGGGCGTGTGCTCAGCCTGCCCAACGCCGCCAGTACCGCCGGCGTCTCGCGAAAGGAGAGATAGCCGGGGACATAGGGAAAACGTGTCCTACGGCGCACGACGGCGAACTCGCGCAGCGTAAGCCCGGGGAAATCCAATACCGCAACCGCGGCCCGGGTAACGCTTCCCGCCTCCTCAAAACCCACATCCACACCGCCGACAGTGCGCGGTCTGCGCAACCGGTCCCGGGTGATGACGTGCCGGCGCAACCGCTCTTGAATAGCGCGCGCCGCGGCCACCGTGGTCGGCCAGCGGTGCACGTGTCTCTGCCCGCTTAATCTCCCTCGCATCGCGACTCCGCGCCTACCCCTAACCTCCTGCAAGGCAACGATTATAGGCCCGGCCCGGTTACGCAATTCCTTTTTGCCGCGAGTGCCGCTAACATACCCTAAGCCCTTGATCTTTAAGCACTCGCTGTACCGCCCCATTGACCGCACGAGAGCGGGGGCTCAAAGCGATGAGACACGTACCGCTGATCAAGTCAGTGATGACACCGTTTCCGTACTCGATCTCCATCGATGCGCGGATCGAGGACGCGCAAGCGATGATGGCAGACCACGACATCCGCCATTTGCCGGTGAAAGAACAGGGCAAGATCGTGAGCGTTATAAGTGACCGAGACATCAGGCTAAGCCTTCAGTCAGGGCCTGAGCGAAAAAGCGAATTGCTGCGGGTGCGGGATGTGTGCGTGCACGAAACCTACGTCGTGGAGCTGAACGAACGCTTGGATAGTGTATTGCTACATATGGCACGCTATCACATCGGATCCGCCCTGGTTGTAAAAAACGGCAAGCTTGCCGGTATCTTCACGATGACGGACGCCTGTCGCACTTACGGCGAGTATCTGCGCTCGCTCTTCCCAACCGGTGACGGGCACGACGCCGCCTGACGGTCACATGGACATCTCCGTCATCGTTCCGGTTTACAATCGCGCCGGACTCATCGTGCGCGCCCTAACGTCGGTCTTTGCTCAGAGCCGACTGCCGCAAGAAGTGATTGTCGTTGACGATGGCTCGACTGATGGTACCGGTGAGCACGTGCGTGAGCACTTTCCGAAAGTGCGCTATGTCCGTCAGCCGAATCGGGGAGTTAGCAGCGCGCGCAATCATGGTATCGCCGAGGCGCGCAGTGAGTGGCTCGCGTTCCTCGATTCCGATGACGCGTGGTTGCCGGACAAACTCGAGCTGCAACAACGCGCACTCGCCGCTTATCCCAGCTACCGACTCTGCCACAGCAACGAAATCTGGATGCGTCGCGGCCGATTCGTCAATCGAAAGAAAAGGCATACTAAATCGGGTGGCCATATTTTCTTGCGTTGCCTGCCGCTTTGCGTGATCTCGCCCTCGTCGGTCGTGGTGCATCGCTCGGTCATCGACGCGGTAGGGATGTTCGACGAATCCTTGCCTGCCTGCGAGGACTATGACCTGTGGCTACGCATCTGCGCCGTGTATCCAGTGCTCTATCTCGAGCAGCCGCTGATCATCAAGTATGGCGGGCATGCGGACCAGCTTTCGCAGCGTTACCCCGCAATGGATCGCTTCCGCATTCGCGCCCTCGAGAAGATTCTGCGCACGGGCACACTCTCCGACAGCGAGCGGCGTGCGGCACTCAGCGTGCTGCTGGAGAAGATTCGGATCTATCTCGCAGGTGCGCAAAAGCGGCAGCGCTGGCTGGAGGTCGACGAATACCGGCACAAACAGGCGTACTATGCTGCGCTCGCCATGGCCGGGGTGACCGTGTAATCGCCCGCAAGGAAACCAATGATTCGTTTGCTCGTCGCGTTAGCGCCCGAAGCCAGGCCCCTGATTGATCATTTTAGATTACACCGTCGCGCCGGGACGGCTGCGTACCCGATCTACGAAAACGAAACGATGCACCTGGTCGTATCGGGCGTCGGCAAGGTTAGGGCGGCGGCGGCCGTCGCCTATCTGCACGCACTGCGCGGACCCGCGGTCGATGCCGCGTGGCTGAACATCGGCATCGCCGGGGATCGGGCACGCGCCGTCGGCACGGGCGTCCTGGCGCACCGCATCTGCGATGCCGCCACGCACAAGCACTGGTATCCCCCTCTGGTTTTTGCCCCGCCGTGCGAAACTGTGGCCCTGCTCACGGTCGATGCCCCCGTGCGTGCCTACCCGAGCGAGTGCGCGGTTGATATGGAGGCGGCGGGTTTCTACCCGACGGCCTGCCAGTTCTCGACCGCCGAGCTGGTGCACTGCTTCAAGATCGTTTCCGATAACGACGACACGCCGATGGAGGCGGTCGGCGCGAAGGTGGTCAAGACGCTGGTGGCGCAGAACCTTGACGTGATCGAAGCCCTCGTCGATAAGCTTCAGCAGCTATCGGCGCTCCTTGCCGACATTAACGCCGATCCGCCTGCGTACAACGAGTTTCTCAGACAATGTCGCTTCACTGTGGCCGAGCGCCACCGCCTCCGCCAGCTGCTGCGGCGTTGGCACTTGCTGGTCCCGGCCGAGGATCCGCTGTCGGTTAGCGGCCCAGTGTCGCACCCGGCGAGCGAAGTTTTGGGCGCGCTTGAGCGGCGTCTGCGGGCGCTATCCAGCCAGTCGGGCGTCCGTCGTGATTGAGACGGTCTACATAGAAAACGACATCGCCGATCACCCTCGCACACGCCGGCTGTGCGAGTAACGGCCGTCATGCGAGAAAGATCCTTTGCCAGCGCCACACCGAAGTCTTCCATCAAAAGGCACATAATTTCCGGCTGCAGATGCAAACCCCGGCGTTGATAGCGCTCAGCGCATACTGAGGCCGACGGTTCGGTATCCTACGGTCATGAACTCCAGGACAGAATGATGCGCTTTTGCCGCCAGGCACTCAGTAGCTATGTGCCGACGCACATCTGCTTTTCGTGCATGCAGGCCTATTGAACCAGTACACTCGCGGGATAGGCAGGCGGCACAGTCGCCCGGTGCTGACGCTGACCACTCGATCCGGACAAGGGGTCAGCGCCCAGGGCCAGGAAACCCTTAGTTAGTATGGGCCACGAGAGTAAACGTAAGAGTGAGCATGATTAAACGCCGCACCTTAGGGCGCACCCAACTCGAGGTTTCGGAGATCGGCTTTGGCGCTTGGGCTCTCGGCGGCGCTTGGGGCAATCAGAAGGATAGAGAATCACTGCAGACCTTGCACCGGGCGATCGAACTCGGCGTGAACTTCATCGATACCGCCGCCGGCTATGGCAAAGGGCGCAGCGAACGCGTGATTGCACGGGCACTGAGCGAGCGCCAGGAACGCGTCTACGTCGCCACCAAGATCCATCCCCTGCCCGGCCCGTGGCCGCCATCGCCTTACTGCAAGGCCGAGGAGCGTTTTCCCGAAGACTACCTTCGGAAAATGGTCGACGAGCGCCTGGACAGCCTGGTCACCGAGCGCCTCGACCTGTTGCAGTTGCACACCTGGACGCGCGCCTGGAACAAGGCGCCGAAACCGCTCGAGGTGCTGAAAAATTTGCAGGCCGAGGGCAAGGTCCGTTTCATCGGCGTCTCGACACCTGAACCCGATCAGAACAGCGTTATCGACTTGATACGCGCGGGCTATCTAGACACCTTACAGCTGGTTTTCAATATCTTCGAGCAGGAGCCGGCGGCCGAGCTGCTGCCGACGGCGGCTGAGCACAAGGTCGGTGTCATCGTGCGGGTGCCGTTTGACGAAGGCGCGCTTACGGGCAAGTTCAGCGCAGACACGGAGTTCAACAGTGACGACTTTCGCTCCAAGTATTTCGCTGGTGACCGGCTGGCGCGCACCGTCGCTCGCGTACAGCAAATCGAACAGGACATCGCCGACACGGGGTTGACCATGGCGCAAGTCGCGCTCAAGTTCGTCTTGGCGCACCCTGCCGTCAGCACCGTGATACCGGGGATTCGGAATGTGCGCCAGGCGAAGATGAACACGGAGGTTTCCGAGCTCGCCGACCTCCCCGACTCCCTGTTGCGCAAACTGCGGAAACACGCCTGGCGGCGCGGCTTCTGGTATGCCGGCAAATGATTGACGGTGTCAGCCGGCCCACTTGCGCAATGTCCCGCAATAAAATTCGATTGACCACGTGCCGAGCGGAAATACGCAGAGCATTAAACGAGAACGCCGTCAAGGAGCTTGCGGAAAAAGGCATGGCACCGGATGAGGAACTGGAGATTTCAGACCGCACTGATGCGGTCACCAACACAGTTGGAGGTTAGCGATGGCCTGGTATCTGACAAAGCTGATGGTGACAGCCGTTTTGATCGTGCTGATCTCCGAGGTTGCCAAGCGGAGCTCAATGATCGGCGCCATTCTCGCATCGGTGCCTTTGGTGTCCGTGCTGGCAATGTTTTGGCTTTATGTCGACACGCGGGATGTAACAAAAATCGCTTCCTTATCCTCAAGCATCTTCTGGCTCGTGTTGCCGTCCCTATCATTGTTTATTTTGCTTCCACTGCTGCTAAACAAAGGCTTGGGCTTTTATCCGAGCATAGGTTCATCGCTTGCAGTCATGATCGGATGCTATTTCATTATGGTCTTCGTGCTGCGGCGCTACGGCATTACGCTGTGACAGAAAAAGGCATCAGGGAAGCTTGCTTCTTAGGTAAATCGTCCTAAGCGAACTTATCAGCTAGCTCGCTGAAGTCTTCCACGATGATATCCGGCTGGTGCCGCGTCACGCCGAATGGTCGCTTGCGCCGGTCGATGAAGGCCGTGCGCATGCCATAGGCCTTGGCGCCGATGCAATCGAAGGCGTGGTTGGCGACAAACAGAATATTCGACTTGTCCTCGCCGAGAATCTCCTCCGCTTTGGCGTAGGTCTTCCAGTGCGGCTTGAAATAACCGGCTTCCTGCACCGATATCACGTAATCGAAAGCGAAACCGATATGTGGCTTCGCGGCTTCGAGCATGTCGCGATCGCCATTTGAGAGGATGGCGAGTGTGTACCGGGGCTTCAAACGTTCGAGGGCCTGAACGACGTCCGGAAACGGCTTCAGTTTTTCGATCTCGCTCACGAGCCAGCGAACCTCGTCCGGTGTGTAAGCGATACCGCAGCGATCCATGACATAAGACACGGCGCCTTGGCCGATTTCCCGATAAGACGTGTGACCGCGATCGCACAGCGCGTCGATCATGGAGTTCTCGAAATGCGTACGCCGCCACCAGGTAACAAAGCGGTGTGGATCTCCCGTCCAGCCTTTCTTTTGCAGAAACGGCGTGACGGCTTCGGTGAGGCCCCGCTGCATGTCGACAATGGTGCCGTACTGATCGAAGGCAAGCGCCCTGATCTCGCGTTTCAGGATTTCAGCACCCGCCATGATTGCGCTTCCCGCCCGTCGGCCAATAAGAATCGCTAGCCACGCCCCACGAACGGCATCTTGGTCGCCATGATGGTCATGAACTGTACGTTCACGTCGAGCGGCAGATTCGCCATGAACAGCACGGCGCTGCCGCAGTGCTCGACGGGCATGCGTGGCTCCGGCCCGACCGTGCCGTTGGCTTGCTTGACGCCCTGGGCCATTCGTTCCGTCAACGGTGTGACGGCGTTGCCGATGTCGATCTGGCCGCAGGCGATGTCGTATTTTCTGCCGTCGAGCGAAAGCGTTTTGGTAAGACCGGTGACCCCGTGCTTGGTCGCCGTATAAGGCGCCGAGTCGGGCCGGGGCGCATGCGCCGAGATCGAGCCGTTATTGATGATGCGTCCGCCCCGCGGGTCCTGCGCCTTCATGATCCGAAACGCTTCCTGCGCGCACAGAAACATGCCAGTTAGATTCGCGTCGACCACCGCTTGCCACTGCTCGTAGCTCAACTCCTCGAACGGGATGCCGGGGGCGTTGCTGCCAGCATTGTTGAACAGCACGTCGAGGCGGCCGAAGGCCTGCTTGAGCTGCGCGAAGAGCGCCGCCACCTCTTGTGGCTTGCCGACGTCAGTCGGCACCACCAGGGCGTGCTTGCCGGCTGCGCCCGCCAGCGTCACGGTCTCTTCCAGGAGGGCCTTGCGACGACCCGCGAGCGCGACGCGATAGCCGTCGGCCAAGAATGCCAGCGCCGCCGCTCGACCGATACCCGTGCCGGCGCCAGTCACGACGGCGACTTTGTGTTGTGACACCATGGTTGAATTGCTCCAGTTATTCTAGGAAGAGCATCAATGTTAACGTATTAATGCTCCAGCCGGTGTTGATTCTTAGCGCCCCCCTGTGCCGCCATGCCTAATGGCCCCGAAGGCGCGTCCAGTCACCGTGGTCCGGTTAGCGAGCAGGGCCGCGAACGCTGCCTGGTTGGCCCGTCTCATGAGCGCGTGCGGCGCCAGTCCCTGCAACTCCGGCGTGCCATGCGGCAGGTAGGCGAAAAAGTAACGGCTCCAAAAGGGCGCGACCAGCTCGAAGCCTTTGGCATGGGCCATCTTAGCGAGCACGCGCATATACTGCACATCGAGCGGCTCCCAGAAGCTGTAAACATCGCGTGCGAATTTGCGCGCATCGGTGGGATCACCGCCAAGCTCCCGCGCTGCCGCTTTGAAAAGCCACGCCTCACTGATAACGATCTTCTTGGCGGAATCGATGCGGCGGACCTCGTCCGTCCAAACGAGCGCACGCTCCAGGTAGTCGACGTAGCCGTTGCTGAGCGGATAGAAATGCATATCGACATAGTCGAGCCCCTTGATCTTGGCGAAGCGCGAGATGTAGAGCGGATCGTCCCAGGTCCCGCTCCCCGCGCCGAGCAAAGTCGAGCGCTTGGGCACCTCCTTCGCGATATCTTCGACCACGCCCTTCACGTACCGGACCCAATCATTGAGGCCTACCCTCTTGGCCAGCGCGACTGCATGGGTCTCCGGCTCGACGACCAACGAGAGGTAGTCCGGCCGCACGCGTTCAACGATGCGAAGGACTTCCGCATAGCGCTCCTTGGTGAAGCGTCGCCAATCGAGTTGTGCATAGTACGGGCCGACGGGGACCAACGTGTAGCCGGGCAAGAGCACATTGTGCTCGACGAGCAGCTTCATACCTCGCTCACGTACTTCACGCGCAAGCGTCTCGAAGAAAGCTAGATACGGTGCAGGGTCGCCGAAGGCCGGCGTCAGCAACGGATAGCCGATCGTGACTGAGACACCGGTTGCGCCGAGTGCCTGCAGGCGATCCAAATAGAGCAAGTTCGAGCGTTGCCAGTCCTCGCGCAGCAGTGCCGGACCGGCATGGCTGTTCGCCGTCAGCAAATTGGTTGCGGCGATCACCTTGCGCGGAGTGGGATTGCCCAAACGGCGCTCGAATGCGCTCAAGCGCGAGGCGAGCTCGGCGTACAGGGCCCGATATTCAGTCGGCACGTCCGCCGGCACCGTCACCTCGGCGCTGACGGTGATAGGCATGAACGCCATTAGGGCAATCAACGTGTACAGCCTAATATGCATAGCCTAACTGGTCCCACCTGCACACCTGGTGTTACTGTACAACATCCGGCGTAGGCACACGGTTATTGGAAAAAGCACTCGGCGGCTTTGCCCGGCACGCCCGGGACAAACAAGGCTGAGCGGGTGTCTCGACGCACCTCAGGCCGTGGGAGGCATTTATGATTACACACCGAGGCGGCTGCCATTGCGGCCGAGTCAAGTACGAAGTTATCGCACCGGCGAGAATAAGGGTCAACCAGTGTAATTGTTCGATCTGCAGCAAGTCCGGCTACCTCGGCCTGCTGGTCCCGAAAGAACGCTTCAAGCTCCTTTGCGGCGAAGAACACTTGAGCACCTATACGTTCAACACCGGCGTTGCGAAACACCTGTTTTGCTCCCACTGCGGCATAAAATCTTTCTACCGCCCCCGCTCGCATCCCGACGGCTTCAACGTCAACGCACGTTGTCTCGATCCGGCAACCATCGAAAATATGGAGATCATTACCGTTGACGGTCAGAACTGGGAAAAACGCTACCCGAAAGGCCGTGCCGACAGCTACCCGGAGTAGGCCAGCGAGGTTCATGGTCGATTCGGCGGGTTATCCCTGCCCCGCCTGCATCAATTCCTATCCGAATCAAGCGATGCACTGAGCATTTCCCTAGAGGATCCGTGGGGTCTTCTATAATTACCGATACGACGACCATGCAGGCGACGAAGCGCCAACCCGTTGATCATGCCAGATAGCGGATCTGCCAAGCTTGTACTTCAAAACCGTGCGACCCTGAGCCACCGTCCGCCACGGATTGGCCTGTGGCTGGTGGTGCGGGGCATCGGTGCGCTTATTGCCATTCTTGCCGGGCTGTACTATCTG
>CAYGAS010000372.1:0-19210 GCA_964347935.1 uncultured Nitrospiraceae bacterium
CCGCGGTTGGCCGCTTCCATGATTCCCGGTCCCCCGCCGGTTACCACCACGTAGTCGCAGTCGCCTTGTAGCTGGCAACTCGAGGAGACCAAGTGCGAGAACTGCTTGGCAATCTCATAGTAGCGGCACTTGGCTACCACGCGCATCGCCCGGTCTACCGCCCGCTGCCGCCTGGGATCGTCTGGCGTGTCGGCCAGCCGCGCCCGAGCCCGCTCCAGTAACTCCTGCGCCAATGCCGGCTCCACAATCCGCGTGCTGCCGAAGACGACAATCGTCGAGCGGATATTGTTCTCGCGCAGCACCAGCTCGGGCTTAAGCAACTCCAGTTCCATCCGCATCGGCCGCAAGTGCGGGCTGGTGAGAAACTCCACGTCCTTGTAGGCGACACGGTAACTGGGCGAGTGGAGGATCTCTTCCAGGTTCTTGGCTGCTTCCTCTTCCGTCATCCGGTAGGCTCCGCTTTCGGTGTGCCGCGGCTGTGCGGGCTCCCAGCGCCGCTGTACCGCCCCGGTTGCCAGCCGATCGAACTCGACTCTGTCGGGTGGGCTGTGAAGGGACGTACCCGACCCGCGGGGCATCCGATCATAACCTCAAATCCAAACCTTCAAGGTACAACGACGCCGGCCGGGCGGCAAGTCGCCTGATTTACCCCAGAAAAGGAAGACATGCCACCAGTTGGGCCCACAGTAGGGTCCAAACCAGGGTGGTCAGCCAGAGGGAGCCGAGCGGGGACAGGCGCCTGATCGCGGGAAGAGAACCGGGCAGGGCCAAGGCCGACCAGTGGACCGCCAGGGTCAGGGCTGCCAGCACCACGGCGGCCTGCCAGCCGAGAAAAAGGCCGACCAGTGCCGGCCCGAGGATCATTCCCAGCCGTTGACGACCACCCACGGCCCAACCCACCAGCAGCCCCGATACGACCCCGACGGCGAGACCGGCCGCCCCATCGGCCAAGCCGGCCAGCCAACCTTCGGGGCCGGCAAAGGCAGCGACGACGCCACCGGCCAACACCAGCGAAATCGCGCGGCTGCGAAAAGCGGGCGTGGCCGTATCGGCAGCGGCGAAGCGGTAGTATTGCGCAAAGGCATTGAAAACGCCGATCAGAAACACCCCGGCGCAGAGCCCGACAAAGCTTCGCGCGAGAACCGCATGCGTACACTGTATCGCGCCTGCGGCTCCGATGAGCGCCGCTATCACGAACCCAGCACGGCGGCCTATGCCTTTCATCAGCAAGGATGCCGGCAGTGTGCACAACATCGTGGCCAGAAATTGCAGAGCGATCGGCAAAGTCGCCAGGGTCTTGTTGCTCGCGAGCGCAAAACCGACGAGCGGCGTCACCGCGATCAAGAGCGAGTTGCACGTCATCATGAGCGCCTGGCAGGTCGCCAGCACCACGACATTCTTCTTGCTTTTGTCCACGCGGTAACGTCAGTGCTGAGTTATGCCTGGGCGCGGCGCGTGCAGTGATCAACCAGGTAGACGATGGACCGATAGTAACGCTCGCTGTGAAGCGACAGGCCGATCTCGCAGGTACGGCTGGTCGAGTAGCCCGCCTCGCAATTCGCCGGCAGGCTTTTGCCCAGATTGCGTAATGCACTGGCGTTAAGCTCTGGGCGGGTAAAGCCTTTATCGCCGGCCCAGCCGCAACAGCTGATGTCATTCGGGACAATGACTTTTTCGGCACAGGCCGATGCAATGGCTATGAGCTTATCTTCCAGATTCATGCGACGGATGCTGCAAGGCGCGTGCACTGCGACCGGACCCGTGACCGGACGCAGCTGCAACCGGGCGAGAAGCTGATCATGGATAAACTCGCTGACGTCGAGCACCCGCAGCTTGGCAGCGAGCGCCTGTTTCAGACGCAAGCTACACGGGCTCGTGTCGCACAGGATCGGATCTTCACCGCCACGACTTGCGGCAAGTAAAGCCTGCTCGATCTCGCGCAACTTGGTTTCGGCCGGCGCGGCCGCGCCCTGACTCTCGAATACCATCCCGCAGCACAAGCGCTGCAGCCGATCGGGATAGGCGAGCGCGTAACCGGACCGGCGCAAAAGGGCTTCGAGCTTGACCGGCAGGGCCTCCGCTTGTGGATCACCCCTCGCTGGACCCATGGTGCGAGTCGTACAGCTCGGAAAGTAGACAACCCGCGGCTGCGCAGCCGCCGAGTCGCTCGGCCAACGCGACAATGGCGCGGCCGTCGGCGTGTAGGGATTCCATTGCGGCATGCGACCGGCCGAAAGCCAGTGCGCGCCACTGGCGAGCCGCTGCATAAACGAGGTGCCGAGAATACGGTGCGCGCGATCGATCGCCGCCAGCGCCACTCGCGTAGCTGTGCAGGCGAGGTCGAAATGCCGGGCGGCCCAATGCATCAGCGCACGCCTGATGCCGCCCGCGCGTCGCCCACGCAGGTGCTTGATCATGGCGCCGGTATCGATGTCCACCGGACACGTCAGTGCGCAGAGTCCATCGGCGGCACAAGTCTCGATTCCCGCATAGCGGTAACGGCGTTGCAGCATGCGTTCGCGCGGCCGATCCTTGCCCGTCGCTTGCAAACGCGCGAGCTCACGCAACACCACGATGCGTTGGCGCGGCGTCAATGTCAGCGCCTTCGAGGGGCAGGTCTGCTCGCAGGCACCGCATTCGATGCATTTGTCCACGATCGGGTCGACAGCGACAAGCGGCTTGAGGTTTTTGAGATGGACCTGGCGGTCGTCGTTCAGGATAACGCCGGGGTTCAGAATATTTTCTGGGTCCAGAAGCGACTTGATCTCGCGCATGAGCGCGTAGGCCTCGCGTCCCCACTCGCGCTCGACAAAGGGTGCGATGTTGCGCCCCGTCCCGTGCTCGCCTTTCAGCGAGCCGTCATACTTGTCCACGACCAGCGAGGCGTACTCATCCATAAAACGTGCATAGCGATCGACGGCGTCCTGGCCGCCGAAGTCCTCGGTGAAAATGACGTGCAGATTTCCCTCGAGCGCATGCCCGAGAATGATCGCCTGGTCATAGGCGTACCGTCGCAATAGCTGTTGTAGCTCGGTGGTGGCAGGCGCCAGCACATCGAGAGGAAACACGACATCCTCGGTAACGACCGTGGTACCGGTGGCGCGCATTCCGCCTACCGACGGGTAAAGGCCCTGACGTATACGCCACAGTTGTCCGTACTCCTCGGCCTTGTCGGTGAAGCGCACCGGCAGCACCGTCGGCACCCCGGCGATCACACCCGTGATGGCATCGATCTGCTCCCTAAGCTGCGACCGCTCCTTGGCCCGCGTATCGACGAGCAGCGAGGCTACGTTTCCTTCAATGTTTTTCAGCTGATCGGGCATGCCGGGCCGGCCTTGCACCGCGCGCAGCGAGGCGCGGTCCATGAGCTCGACCGCCGCTGTCGGCGCGTACTTCACTCGCGTCGCCGCCTCGCACGCAGTCGCGACATCGGGGAACAACATCAGCGCGCTTGCCTTGTGCGGGGGATCCTCGATGGTGCGTAGCGTGATCTCGGCGATGAAACCGAGCGTACCCTCTGAGCCGATCAGCAGGTGCTGCAGAATATCAATCGGGTCATCGAAATCGATGAGGGCGTTCAAGCTGTAGCCGCAGGTGTTGCGAATCTGAAACTTCCTGCGGATGCGCGCGGCCAGTGCCTGGTTATCTCGCACGCGGCGAGCGAGCCGCTCGATACCGGCCAGCAAGGGTCCGTGCGTCTCGGTAAATGCCTGCCGACTCGTCGCATCGCCCGTGTCGAGCACCGCACCATCGGCCAGAATGAGGCGCATGTTGGCGAGCGTGTGGTAACTGTTTTGCGCCGTGATACAACATACGCCGCTCGAGTTGTTGGCGGCGATACCGCCAATGGTACAGATGTTGATCGATGCCGGGTCCGGCCCAATCTTTCGGTGAAAGCGAGCAAGCGCGCGGTTCGCCTCGCCGCCATACACGCCGGGTTGAAGCCTGATCTGCATGCCGTCATCGCTTACCTGGTAGCGGCGCCAGTTGTCGCCCAACATCACCAATAGCGAATCGCTCAAGGCCTGACCCGAGACACTGGTACCGGCGGCGCGAAAAGTCAGGGGTGTTCGCTGAGCGCGCGCAAGCCGCAGCACCTGCACGACCTCTTGCTCGCTCTCCACCTTTACGACCAATTTCGGGATCAGCTGATAGAAGCTCGCGTCCGTCCCGTAGGCGAGGGTGCGGAGCGGATCGTCGATCACCCGGCTCTTCGAAATAGAGTCAGCGAGCGACGCTCTGAGCGTCCGATAGGGTTCAGGCAACATCCGGTGACTCTTTAGTCGGTCTCACAGATTGTGCGTGGCACCGGCATTATAACTCGGATAAGCTTGACGCCTCGGCTTCAAAGGGGCCGCGCTTGATCACACGTATCCTTCTCATCATATTTCCGATCTTCGCCGTCGCAGCCGCCGGCTACGTCTATGCCCGCTGGCGGCAGCCGGACATGACGCTGGCGAACAAAATAAACATGGACGTCTTCTTGCCGGCGCTGATCTTCCACGTCCTCGCCGGACGTGCCTTCGATCTTAAGACCTACGGATTCCTCGCGCTGGGTGGGCTGATCGTGGTGCTCGGCTCGGGCGTGCTGCTGCTACCACTTACGCGTGTCCTCAACATCCAGCCCAAAACCTTTATCCCGCCCATGATGTTCACTAACACCGGCAACCTCGGCTTGCCGCTCGCCGTCCTTGCCTTCGGCGACGCGGCCCTGCCGGCAGCGGTGGTGCTGTTTCTCGTCACCAATACCCTGCATTTCACCCTCGGCATGTACATCATGGACCCGCAGGCGCGGTTGCTGTACATATTCCGCATTCCGATGATTCTCGCGACCATCGCCGGGCTTGGCTTCAGCACTGCCGGCTGGATATTGCCGAAGGTGCTGGCGCTGCCGATCGAGATGCTGGGGCAGATCGCGATTCCGTTGATGCTATTCGCTCTCGGCGTGCGCATGGTCGATATCAACCTGCGCGACTGGAATGTCGGCCTGCTCGGTGCGCTGCTGTGCCCCTTATCGGGGATCGTGATCGTTGCGGCGCTGTTGCCGCTGCTACCGCTCACGCCGATCCAAAGCGGTCTGCTGCTGACGTTCGCCGCCTTGCCGCCGGCGGTGTTGAATTACATCATTGCCGAGACTTATCGCCAGGAGCCGGCGAAGGTGGCCTCGATCGTTATGCTCGGAAATTTTATGAGCGCATTTATCATTCCCGTGGTGTTGGTTTTCGCGTTACCCTGAAAGGCCCGGACGACGGTCTGTCCACCATGTATCTGACACGACATGCAAGCGATGACGGCCCCCGTTGGGCCATCGACGGCGCATACGCCGATCCCGGTTTCAGCCTGAGCGGGCTGCTGGCGCTTCCGGCAACCGAGACAAGGGCTTACCTCCTCAAGGCCGCGACGGCGGCGCCCGCAGCCGACCCGCTGCTGGCGCCGATCGAGCCCGTGCAGGAGGTCTGGGCGGCCGGCGTGACCTATCGGCGTAGCCGCGAGGCGCGCCTGGTCGAATCCGATACCAAGGACATCTACGACAAGGTCTATGACGCCGAGCGCGTCGAGCTGTTTTTCAAGGCGAGCGGCTGGCGCGTCGGGGGTCAGAACGCGCCGGTGCGCATTCGCAGCGACAGTCACTGGAATGTGCCCGAGCCCGAGCTGACATTGGCGATCAATCGCGAGAATAGAATCGTCGGCTACTGCGCGGGCAACGACATGTCATCGCGCGACATCGAGGGCGCCAATCCCCTGTATTTGCCGCAGGCGAAGATCTACACCGGCGCCTGTGCGCTCGGCCCCGGCATCGTCATGGCCGACGCAGACGAGATGGCCGATCTGTCCATTCGCATGGAAATCGTCCGCCACAACAGCGTCGTCTTCGACGGCGCGACAAAGACGTCGAAAATGAAACGCCCGCTCACTGAGCTGGTCGACTGGCTCGGGCGCGAGCTCGATTTCCCGCAGGGGGTTTTTCTGATGACCGGCACCGGCATCGTCCCGCCCGATGACTTCACACTCAAAGGCGGCGATGTCGTGCGCATCACGATCGGCGAGCTGCTGCTGCAAAATACGGTAGCGGTCTAAACGGAGTACACGAGCCATGACTACCATCGTCGGTTATCGAACTTTGCGAGACCTGCTCGAATACCGCGCACGCACGACGCCGTCACGCACATTCGTTATTTTCGACAATCTCGAAAGTGAGACGACCCGTTTGTCCTATGCCGAATTCGATGCGCAGGTCAATCGTACGGCGAACATGCTGCACGCGCTTGGCATCGGTCACGGCGACAAGATCAACCTGCACCTGCCGAATTGCTTGGAGTTCCTGTTTCTTTGGTTCGCTGCCGCCAAGATCGGCGCTGTCATGATGCCGACCAACGTGGCCGCCTCCGCCAACGAGCTCGAGTATCTGGTCAGTCACTCCGAAAGCCGGCTCATTTTCACCGTGCAAGCGCACCGCGAGGTCGTCGAGGACGTGCGCCGGTGTTGCGCGGGCGTCGGGGGGGTGATCGTTTGTGACGGTACGGTACCCAAAGGCACAAAGCAGCTCGACTTCCATGCCTTGGTGGCGGAGCAAAAAAGCGCGGCACCGCCGGCAAAGGTCGGGCCGCTCGACGAGGCGGCGATCATGTACACCTCGGGCACGACCGCGCGCCCGAAAGGCGTGCTTGTCACGCACGCGAACTACATCTATGCCGGCGAGACAGTGGCCAAGGCCATTCGCCTCGCCCCGGAGGATCGGCATTTCGTCGTCATGCCGCTCTTTCACGGCAACGCCCAGTACTACTCCACCATGAGCACGCTCGTCGTCGGCGCCAGCATGACCCTTAGCGCACGCTTCAGCGCCAGCCGTTACTTCGATCAGTGCATCGCGCATCAGTGTACGGTGTCGAGTCTTTTCGCCGCGCCCATTCGAATGTTGTTGGCGCAACCGCGCAAGGCCGAGCACCGAAACAATCGCCTGCGGCTGGTGATCTACGCGCAGAATATTACCGAAGCCCAGCTCGAGGAGTGGCATGAGCATTTTGGCGCGCCGTTGTTGCAGCTCTGGGGCATGACCGAGACCATGGGCCCGCCACTGATGAATCCGATCGAGTTCGAGCGCCGCAATATGTCCATGGGCTTGCCCGTCATGGGTTATGAAGTGCGACTGGTCGCCGACGATGGCGCACCTGTGAAAGCCGGGGAGACTGGCCAGGTCGTGGTGCGCGGCGAGCCGGGCTGGACACTGATGAAGGGTTATTTCAAGAACCCCGAAGCCACGGCCGATACCCTAAGAAACGGCTGGCTTTGGTCGGGCGACAACGCCCGCCAGGATGCCGACGGGTACTTTCACTTCGTCGATCGCGCCAAGGACATGATCAAGCGAGCCGGCGAGAATGTCGCGGCCAGCGAAGTTGAAGCCGTCATTCTGCAACATCCGCGGGTGTTCGATTGCGCGGTCATCGGCGTGCCCGACGAGGTGCGTGACGAGAAGATCAAGGCGGTGGTGGTCCTACATCCGGGTGCACATGTGAGCGCCGAAGACATTATCGCCTGGTGCCGCGAGCATCTCGCCAAGTTCCGCGTACCGGAGTTGGTCGAGTTCCGCGACGAGCTCCCCCGCACCTCGGTGGGCAAGATCCAAAAACATATCCTGCGGCACGCGCCGTCTCCTGCATCCGAATGACATGTGCACGCGCAGACGCAGCGACCTCGCGCACGCAGCGGACAGGAGCGGCTGGGCACGTACAGAAGACCGCTGGCGAGCGTTCACCTCATACTTCTATATTGCTGGTTACGACAGTCGTGGCACCACTGCCCGCCTCGGGCCCGAGGGAACAACTCTTTTAACTCAACGTCAGAAATGGGCAGGTAGCGAAGCAACGCAGCGTCATACACGTCAAAGCGGGCGATCGGGTGAAGTTACGGTGGAGCACCGATGAGACACTAGATCTTCATCTACATGGATAAAACATCGACATGAACGTCACGCCTGGAGCAGTAAAGGAATTCGTCTTCGAAGCTTATGCCAGCGGCCACTTCCCGGTCACCGTGCATAGGTCTACCGAGCGTCCGCCGGACTGCGGCCATCACGAGGACACGCTGCTATATCTAGAAGTTCATCCGCGCTGAGCGCTCCGGTGGCGAACGCAAGATTCACTCGCTGGACACCGCTCGCGACCATCGGCTTCATCGGCATCATCCATGCTGAGGCGGTTTGCGCCCACGGTGTTCGCCAGCGCTACGATTTGCCCTTGCCGCTCGAGCTTTACCTTTACGGCGCCAGCGCCACCGTTGCCGTTTCGTTTCTGCTGATCGCCTGGTTCATGCGCAGCACTCAGCAACACCATGGCTATCGCCGGATAAATCTACTCGACTACAAGCTCGGTCGAATGCTCACGCATCCGGCCTGCGGCTTTGCCTGGCAGCTGCTCGGCGTATGGCTGCTGTTCATGGTGATCGTGGCGGGCCTTTTCGGGGCGCAGCGTACGATGGGTAACTTCGCGCCGGTATTCGTCTGGATCATCTGGTGGGTCGGGCTCGCTTATGTGTGCGCGTTGATCGGCAATCTTTGGGTACTGGTGAATCCGTGGCGCGCCGGCTTCGCCTGGGTGGAGACGCTCTACCGACGCCTGCGCCCTGGCCAAGAGCTCAGCTTGCACGTGCCGTACCTGCCGGCACTCGGTGTATGGCCGAGCGTGATCCTGTTTCTGGCATTCACCTGGGCAGAGCTCGTTTACTCGGGGGCGGCAGTGCCGGTCAACGTCGCCGCCATGGTGCTGGTCTACTCCGCCATTACCTGGAGCGGCATGCTTATCTTTGGACGTGAGCGTTGGTTGAGACACGGAGAGGCCTTCTCCCTGGTCTTCGCGGTGCTGGCGCGATTCGCGCCCACTGAACTGCGAGTATCCCAGACGACACTTTGCAAGGACTGTGCGCTTGAGTGTCTCGACCGGCAGGGCGAATGCATCAATTGCGCTGATTGCTATAAACGCGCCGACGATAGCGCATGCGAGTGGTCGTTGCGGCCATACGCCGTCGGCTTGCTGCGCGAGGAGACGGTGTCGATATCGATGATGGCGTTTGTGCTGCTCATGCTATCGACGATTCTGTTTGACGGTTTCATGGCTACAGCGCATTGGACCGAGTTGGCGATAAAGCTTTATGCCGTCATGCCCAGTCTGGGCGGAAGTCGTCTGGCACTGATACGCACCTTCGGTCTAGTCGCCTCGTGGGCGCTTTTCCTAGTCGTGTACGGGGTGGTCTGTTGGCTCATCAGCGCAGCCAGTGGACGAAGGTTATCGACGTGGGAATCGGCGGTGTGCTTTATCTACACGCTAGTACCGATCGCCATCGCATACCATCTGGCCCACTATCTGACTTATCTACTGGTGCAGGGACAGTTTGTTATCCCCCTGCTCTCCGATCCCTTTGGATACGGATGGGATCTCTTCGGCACCGGCGACTACCCTCCCGACATCGCCATCGTCGGCGCACGTTTTGCCTGGTATGCGTCCGTGATCGCCATCGTGAGCGGACATGTAATCGCTGTGTATCTGGCGCATGTGAAAGCAGTGCAGACGATCGTGGACGCGCGTGCAGCCCGGCGCAGTCAGTATCCGATGACGGTGTTGATGGTGGTTTATACCTTTTGCGGGCTCTGGATACTGGCCCAGCCGATCGTCAATAGTCCGGTGTAACGCGATGAACCCCGGCGGTACCAGACCGGTCTCATATCACTTGAATGGTCCGTAGGCAAACGCGCAGCGCGGCTGACAGACGTGGGATATGGTCGTGCTTGTAGCGCGTAGGCGAGATTACTTCACCAACCGATGATCAAATGACGTCAGCGGCCTGTCGGTCAGCGTGGTAAGAAGACCGTACCAGCGGGCCACTGGCGACGTTGACGAACCCCATCTCGCGAGCGACGCGGCCGAGCTCATCGAACTCGGCGGGCGTCAGGTAGCGCTCGACCGGCAGATGATGCGGGCTGGGCGCCAGATACTGGCCGATCGTCAGCATGTCGCAATCGTGTGCGCGCAAATCGCGCATCACCGCATGCACCTCCTGCAAGCGCTCGCCCAGGCCGACCATGAGGCCCGACTTGGTGGGGATACGGGGATGGCGTTGCTTGAAACGCTGGATCAATTCGAGCGATCCCTCATAGACCGCGCCGGGGCGCGCCATCTTGTACAGCCGCGGCACCGTCTCCAAGTTGTGATTGAACACATCGGGCAATGCGGTCGACAGTTGCTCGAGCGCACGGTCCATGCGCTTGCGGAAATCAGGCACCAAGATCTCGATGCGCGTGTCGGGGCTTCGGGCGCGCACTGCTTGCACACAGGCGGCAAAATGACCGGCGCCGCCGTCGCGTAGATCGTCACGATCGACCGAGGTGATCACCACGTAACGCAAGCCCATCAGCTGCACCGAACGCGCCAGATTCTCCGGTTCATTTGCATCCAACGGCAGCGGGCGGCCGTGCGCGACATCGCAGAACGGACAGCGCCGGGTGCACAGATCGCCCATGATCATGAAGGTCGCCGTGCCGTGGCCGAAGCATTCCGGCAGATTCGGGCACGAGGCCTCCTCGCAGACGGTGTGTAAGTCGTGCTCGCGCAGCACCCGTTTGACGCGCTCGGCGGCCGAGTGCGCGGGCAGCTTGACACGAATCCACGGCGGCTTTGGCAGAATGTGCTGGCGCGGCACGATCTTGACCGGGATGCGCGAGGTTTTCGCTGCGCCTTTCTGCCGCTGTGGCCTTGCCGTATTGTCCGTCTCCGCCATCTGGTCTTGCCTGTGCGGTTCGTCGTTAACAATCAAAGGATATCTGCGCCGGCGTGATATTGCACTATTTAGCTGCCGTCGCTGCGGATAAAGTCCCTTAGCAGCTCGATAAAGTGCGCCGGCTGATCCACGTGTACCCAATGGCCAGCACCGGGCACGGCCTCGATGCGGGCACTTGGAAACAGGCGCTCGATCACCGGACGGTGCGGTGGCTGCAAGTAGGTCGAATCGCCGCCATGCACGAACAGCGCCGGCCCCTCATAACGACGGCTTCCGACATCGGGAAACGCCGTCAACTCGCCGCTACTGCCTGCCAATGCCGCCAAGTTGATGCGCCAGTCGAAGTGTTGCTGGCGAAATACCAGATTTTGCAGCAAGAACATGCGAATGGGGGTGTCGGGAATGCGTTGATGCAGGGCCTGATCAGCATCATCGCGCCGCTTGAGGTCGAGGAGATTCAGCTCCTGCATCGCCTGCACGTACGGCAGGAAGCTGTGCTCATAGTTTACCGGTGCGATGTCGACGACAATGAGCCGCTGCACCCGCGCAGCATTCTCGAGCGCGAGCACCATGGCGACCTTCCCGCCCATGCTGTGGCCGATGAGCGTCACGGGCCCGAGCTGTTGCTTGCGGATGAAGGCATGCACGTCCTCGGCCATCTCGCGATAACTCATCGAATCGGCCCAAGGCGAGGCGCCGTGGTTGCGCAGGTCCAGGGTGTAAACGCGATGCCGGTCCGCCAGGCGTTTGGCAACGGCCTGCCAGTTCCGGCCCGACCCGAAGAGGCCGTGCAGAATCAGAACGGGCTTTCCCGTTCCGTACTGTTCGTGGGCCAGTGCTACGGCCATTGTGTCACTGCGAGGTTATTGTTCAACGCGTGCTGACGCCGGGCGCAAGCGGTGTGACCAGGCTTGGCGCTATTTCTTGCGCGGGATGTACAAGTCGGTGATCGTCCCTTCGAAGGCCTCGGCGGCAAACGCCACCGTCTCGGACAAGGTTGGATGCGGATGGATCGTGAGACCGATGTCCTGCGCGTCGCAACCCGTCTCGATCGCAAGCCCGACCTCGGCGATGAGATCTCCTGCATTCGGGCCGACGATTCCGGCGCCGATCACGCGTCCCGTGTCGCGATCGAACAGCAACTTGGTCATGCCTTCATCGCGCCCGAGTCCGAGCGCGCGCCCGCTCGCGGCCCAGGGGAAGGTGCCCTTACCGTAGTTGAGTTTCTGCTCCTTGGCCTGCGCCTCGGTTACGCCGGTCCACGCGACCTCCGGATCGGTGTAGGCTACGGCAGGCACAACACGAGCATCGAATGCGCTCTTCATACCGGCGGCCACTTCGGCCGCGACCTTGCCTTCGTGGGTTGCCTTGTGTGCCAGCATCGGCTGACCGACGATGTCACCGATAGCAAAGATGTGCGGCACGTTCGTGCGTTGCTGCCTGTCGACCGCAATGAAGCCGCGCTCGTCCACGTGCACGCCGGCGGCCTGCGCCTCGATCGCCTTGCCGTTCGGTCGACGCCCCACGGCGACCAGAATCTTGTCAAACTCATCGGCGGCGGGTGCCTTCGAACCTTCGAACGAAGCTGGCAGGCCGCGGCTCCCGGATTCCACGTGCTTCACCTGGGTGCCAAGGTAAATCGCTTCGTACTGCTTCTCGATACGTCGCTGTAACGGCTTGACGATGTCGGCGTCGACGCCGGGCATCAGCATATCCATGAGCTCGACGACCGTGACCCGCGAGCCGAGCTCGTGATAAACAGTCGCCATCTCGAGACCGATAATGCCGCCGCCGATCACTAGCAAGCGCTTGGGGATGTCGTCGAGTTCGAGCGCGCCGGTCGAATCCATGACACGCGGGTCATCCGTCGACAGCCCCAGGATCATCGTCGCCTGCGAACCGGCGGCGATAATCGCCTGGTCGAAAGTCACCGTGACAAGTCCGTCGGCACTCTCTACGGCAAGGGCATTCGCGGAGATCAAGCGCCCATGTCCACGGACGACGCCGACCTTTCGCTGCTTGGCCAGCTGCGCAAGCCCGCCGGTGAGGCGTCCCACCACTTTGTCTTTCCAGCCGCGCAGCTTGGCAAGATCGATCTTCGGCTCGCCGAAGACGATGCCATGGGCAGCCATTTCCTTCGTTTCGGCAATCACACGCGCGGCATGCAGCAGCGCCTTCGACGGGATACAGCCAACGTTCAGGCACACACCGCCGAGCGCGGCGTAGCGCTCCACCAACACGACCTGCTGGCCGAGGTCGGCGGCACGAAAGGCGGCGGTGTATCCGCCGGGCCCGGATCCGAGCACGAGCAGCTGCGCATGCAGATCGCCCTTGGCGGCGATCGCTGCCTCCGGTTTCGGCGACTTGGCCGCTCGCTGCTCCTGCGTTGGGCGTTCCTTTGCCGTCTCCGCCGGCGGCTGCGCGTCGGCGCCTTCCTGTGTCGTCGTCAGCGTCAAGATCCTGTCGCCCGCCGATACCTTGTCACCGACTTTGACGCGCATCTGCTGCACCACGCCGGCAGCAGGCGCCGGCACGTCCATCGTCGCCTTGTCGCTCTCGAGCGTGATCAGCGAGTCCTCGACGTTGATTCGATCACCGGCCTTAACGTGGACTTCGATCACCTCCACGTTTGCGAAGTCACCTATGTCGGGGACTTTCACCTCGATCTTTGCATCGTTCATCGATCAATGAATCCTGGTGTTGACAGCGGCCGTGTGGCCGCGGCACGTCACAGCAGCAGCCGGCGGACGTCGGCCAGCACTTGCGCAAGATAGCTCGTGAAGCGTGCCGCCTGGGCGCCGTCGATCACGCGGTGATCGTAGGAAAACGACAGCGGCAGCATGAGCCGCGGCACGAAACTGTCGTGGCGATAGACGGGCTGCATGCGTGCCCGCGAAACGCCGAGTATGGCGACCTCGGGCGCATTCACGATCGGCGTGAACGACGTACCGCCAATGCCACCGAGGCTGGAGATGGTGAAGCTGGCACCCTGGATGTCGGCGGGTGTGAGTTTCTTGTCGCGGGCCTTTGCGCTCATGTCGGCGAGCGCGGCGGCGAGATCGAAGACGCCTTTCTTTTCGACATCGCGAATCACCGGCACGACCAGCCCTTCGGCCGTGTCCACCGCCACACCGATGTGATAGTAGCGCTTGAGAATCAAGCTCTCGCCGCTCGCATCGAGCGAGGCGTTCACATGCGGGTGCTCCTTCAGCGCCGCCACCGCTGCCTTGAGCAAAAAAGCGAGCAACGTCAAACGCACGCCCCTGCGGCTCGCCTCCTCCTTGAGCTCCCGGCGAAAGCTTTCGAGATCGGTGATGTCCGCCTCCTCGTGCTGCGTGACGTGCGGAACATGCAGCCAGCTCCGATGCAGATTTGGGCCGGAGATCTTCTTGATGCGGCTGAGCGGCTGCACCTCGATCGCGCCAAACTGGGAGAAGTCGATCACCGGCATCTCCGGCAGGACGAAACCCGCGCTGGGCGCTACGGCTGGCTGCCGCATGATCCCCTTCACGTAAGCTTGCACGTCCTCCTTGAGGACGCGGCCCTTCGGACCGGTGCCGGTGACACGACCTAAATCAACCCCGAGCTCACGTGCAAAGCGGCGTATGGTCGGACTCGCGTGGGCCTGGCGGAATGCGTTTTCGTCGATCTCGGCGGCGACTGCTTCGGTCGGTGACGGCCGGGGCTGCAGCGTCGCCTCAGGCTGTGTCGGCGGCGGTCGTCGCTCTGGCTCTTGCGCGCCCGGCGGTGGCGGTGCACCCTCCGCGGCGCGGTCTAAAGTCAGCACAACCGAGCCGGCCGACACCTTGTCACCGACCTTCGTTTTCAGTTCGCGGACGACGCCCGCGTAGGGCGCTGGCACCTCCATCGTCGCCTTGTCGCTCTCGAGCGTGATCAGCGGGTCCTCCGCGCCGACGCGGTCACCCGCCCTCACCAGCACCTCGATCACGTCGACGTCCTTGAAGTCGCCGATATCGGGCACGCGCACCTCGAGCGGCTGTGCGGCTTCCTCCTTTTGCGCGGCCACGGGTGTCGACGCCGCCTGAGGCGGCGCCGGGCGCGCGGGGGCGCTCGCAGGCGGCAATGGCGGCGCCGCAGCCGCGGCCGATGCCGCCGCGGACTCGCCGGCGTCGCCCAACTCGATCGTCAGAATCGGCGATCCCTTAGAGACCTTGTCGCCAACCTTAATCTTCAAATCCTTGACCACGCCGGCATGCGGGGAAGGCACGTCCATCGTCGCCTTGTCGCTCTCGAGCGTGATCAGCGGGTCCTCCGCGCCTACGCGGTCACCCGCCCTCACCAGCACCTCGATCACGTCGACGTCCTTGAAGTCGCCGATGTCCGGTACGTGCACCTCTGTTGCCGTCGTCAAAGCCCTGTCCTCGTGCTGCCTTGCGCTCCCCCAGCCGTCTCAGCTCAGACGCGGATTACTCTTCTCTGGATCGATCTGGTATTTCTTGATCGCCTCACTGACCTTGGTCACGGGCAACAGGCCTTCATCGGCCAGCGCCTTGAGTGCCGCCAGCGCCACGTAATGACGGTCCACCTCGAAGAAATGACGCAGCTGCTTGCGGGTGTCGCTGCGCCCGTAGCCGTCGGTACCCAAAACGGTGTAGCGCCTTGGGACGAACGGCCGAATCTGATTGGCAAAGGTCCGCACGTAGTCAGTCGCCGCCACCACCGGGCCTTCGCGTTCGATGAGGCACTGCTCCACATAGCTCGTCTTCGCTTGCTCTTGTGGATGCAACAAGTTCCAGCGTTCGGCATCGGAACCGTCGCGATAGAGCTCCGTGAAGCTGGTGACGCTCCATACGTCGGCCGCCACATCGAAGTCCTGCTCAAGCAGCTCAGCGGCGGCAATCACCTCGCGCAGGATCGTTCCCGAACCAAGCAATTGTACTCGCGGTCTCTTCTTCTTTCCGGTCTTGGCCTTCTTGAACAGGTACATCCCCTTCAATATTCCCGGCTCGACGCCCTTGGGCAGCGCGGGATGTCCGTAGTTCTCGTTCATGACGGTGATGTAGTAATAGATATTTTCCTGTTCCTTGAACATACGGCGCAGGCCGTCTTGAATGATGACCGCCAGCTCATAGGCGAAGGTGGGGTCATAAGCCACGCAGTTGGGAATGACGCTCGCCAAGATGTGGCTATGGCCATCCTGATGCTGCAACCCCTCGCCGGCGAGCGTCGTGCGCCCGGCCGTGCCGCCGATCAAGAACCCTCGCGCTCGCATGTCGCCCGCCGCCCAGGCCAGATCACCGATGCGCTGGAAGCCAAACATCGAGTAGAAGATGTAGAACGGAATCATACTGATGTTGTGGTTGCTGTAAGAGGTGCCGGCTGCCATCCAAGAGGAAAACGCACCGGCCTCACTGATGCCCTCCTCCAGCACCTGTCCCTTGATGTCCTCGCGGTAATACATCAGCTGATCGGCGTCCTCTGGCTTGTACAACTGGCCTACCGAGGAGTAGATGCCGAGCTGGCGGAATAGTCCTTCCATACCGAAGGTGCGCGCCTCATCCGGCACAATCGGTACCACGTACTTGCCGATTTTCTTGTCGCGCGTGAGCGTCGTGAGGATACGTACGAAGGCCATCGTCGTTGAGATCTCGCGCTCGCCGCTGCTCTCAAGCTGCGCCTGGAATACCGGCAGCTCGGGTACTTCGACCGTCGCCGCCTTTTGCCGCCGAGTCGGCAAGTGGCCCCCCAAGGCTTTGCGTCGCTCCTTCAGGTATTGGATCTCAGGGCTGTCTTGCGGTGGTCTGTAGAACGGCGTCTTGGCGATCTCGTCGTCTGATAGCGGTATATTGAAGCGATCACGGAAGGCGCGCAGCGCATCCTCGCCCATCTTCTTTTGCTGGTGCGTGATGTTTTGGCCTTCGCCGGCGATCCCCATGCCGTAACCTTTGACGGTCTTGGCGAGAATGACTGTCGGCTGACCTTTGTGCTTCACCGCCGCCGCGTAGGCTGCGTAGATCTTGTGCGGATCGTGACCGCCGCGGTTGAGTCGCCAAACATCCTCATCGGTCATGTTGGCAACCATCGCCTTTAGTTCCGGGTATTTTCCGAAAAAGTATTCGCGCACGTAGGCACCGTCGCGGGCCTTGAACACCTGGTACTCGCCGTCAACCGCCTCTTCCATGCGCTTTCGAAGCAGTCCCTTGGTGTCACGCATCAGCAGCGGATCCCAATACGATCCCCAAACAAGTTTGATCACGTTCCAGCCCGAGCCACGGAAGTCGGCTTCGAGCTCTTGAATGATCTTGCCATTTCCGCGCACCGGTCCGTCGAGACGCTGCAGGTTGCAATTGATCACGAAGATGAGATTGTCCAAACGCTCACGCGCCGCCATCGAGATCGCTCCAAGCGACTCCGGCTCGTCCACCTCGCCATCGCCAACAAACACCCACACCTTACGGCCTTCGGTGTCGAGCAAGCCGCGGTGGTGCAGGTACTTCATAAACCTCGCCTGATAGATTCCCATGATCGGACCCAGTCCCATGGACACCGTCGGGAACTGCCAAAAATCTGGCATCAACCAGGGGTGCGGATAGGAAGACAGGCCATGTCCGCCGACCTCTTGCCGAAACTTGGTGAGCTGGTCTTCGCTAATGCGTCCCTCTAGAAACGCGCGCGCGTAGATTCCAGGTGCAGAATGCCCCTGAATGAATACCAAATCACCACCATGATTTTCGCTTGGCGCATGCCAAAAGTGATTAAAACCGACATCGTAAAGCGTCGCCGCTGAAGCAAAGCTGGCGATATGCCCGCCGAGTTCGGTGCTAATGCGGTTTGCGCGCACGACCATGGCCATGGCGTTCCAACGGACAATCGAACGGATACGCCACTCGATTGCCGGATCGCCGGGACTTTTTTCCTCTTGCGACGCCGGGATGGTGTTCAGATAAGCGGTATTCGGGCTATAGGGGATGTATGCGCCAGAGCGTCGAGCACTATCGATGAGCTGCTCCAAAAGATAATGTGCTCGCTCTGGACCTTCATGCGCCAACACCCCATCGAGCGCCTCGATCCATTCCTGCGTCTCAGTTGGATCGACATCGATATCATTGGCTTTGACAACGTCCAACATGTTCCGCTCCTTCAAATCGCCATCGAGCGCAGTCTGCCTGGCCTCCGATGATACCAGCATAGCAGGCAATCAAGTTCGGTCCTCGAAATCCCGGTGATGCCCTGCGCCCCAAGCACTGCAATCATGATTCAGCTCGCTGCGGGCACGTCGCACTTGCGATGTGCTCGCGCGCCAATCACCGCCATCACGTCCCTGTTTGAGGTAAGGCGTGCGGCCAGCGGGCAATTGAGCCTAGGCACCGTCATCGCCATGCCGAGCCCCGCGGCGTCCGACCGACGCGCCGTTGACCGCCACCTGGCAGGCATCGACGGTCTTTATCGCGGCATCCAGGCCTGGCATCGAGCGCAAATTGGCCGCACCCGTGAGGCGCGGGCGGGAATGGGCCGCGGCACCATGGCGCGACGTCAGCGCGTCGCGGGCGCTGACACCGCGCCGCGCGCATGTCACGGAACAAGTCCGAGAGGCTAAGCCGCGTTCTTGTCCTGGGGTCTGGCAAGCAGCCGCCGCAGGACAAATGGCAAGATGCCGCCATTACGGTAGTACTCGACCTCGTCCATGGTGTCGATCCTGCAACGCAGCTTTATTTTATCCTGGGTGCCGTCGCTGCGGGTGATCGTGCACGGCACCTCCATCGCCGGACGGATTTCTTTGTCCAAACTCAGGATGTCATATGTCTCGCTACCGTCGAGCTTCAAGGTCTTGCGATTGGTGCCTGGCGGAAACTCGAGCGGAATAATGCCCATGCCTATGAGGTTAGACCGATGGATGCGTTCGAAGCTTTCGGCGATCGCCGCCCGCATCCCGAGCAGTCGTGGACCCTTGGCCGCCCAGTCGCGTGATGATCCTGTGCCATACTCCTTGCCAGCGATGACGAGGGTCGGGATCCCCTCCTCTTGATAACGCATCGCGGCGTCGTAGATCGACATCTGCTCGCCATCGGGCATGTGGCGCGTGACGCCGCCGCTGGTTCCCGGAACCATCTCGTTGCGCAGCCGGATGTTGGCGAACGTGCCGCGCATCATGACCTCGTGATTGCCGCGGCGTGCGCCATAGGAGTTGAACTCCGCCGGCTGCACGCCGCGGGCAATGAGATACTGCCCGGCCGGGCTATCGGCCTTGATGGCGCCGGCAGGCGAGATGTGATCGGTCGTCACGCTGTCCCCGACGATGGCCAGCGCTCGCGCCCCGCGGATATTCCCCGGCGCACTGGCCTCCAAGGAGATATTCTCGAAAAACGGCGGGTGTTGGACATAGGTGCTGCTTGTCTTCCAGTCGTAGGTGAGACTCGCCGGTGTCTCGATCGCTTGCCACTGACGCCCGCCCTCAAATACGTGACCGTACCGCCTGCGGTAC
>CAYGAS010000373.1:0-7037 GCA_964347935.1 uncultured Nitrospiraceae bacterium
ATGACTGAGCCGCGGACGAGAAACTGTAATCAACACCTCCCAGAGCCGGTCTATAGCGCCATGGGGACCAAGCAGACCCGTTTCGAAGCCCTGGTTCACGCGCTGTCGACGGATCTATACCGCTATGCGCTATGGCTGTGCCGGGACCGTAGTCGAGCCGAAGAGTTGGTCCAGGAAACGTTCCTGCGGGCTTGGCGGTCGCTGGACAGCCTGCGTGACGAGCGTGCCGCAAAGGGCTGGCTGATCACGATCCTGCGGCGGGAGCACGCACGGGGTTACGAACGCTATAAACCGGACGTGGCTAAGAATATCGATCCGGACGATCTGGCGGGTATTGCGCAGGCGGCGCCTGCAGATACGTTGACTCTGCGACGCGCGGTGGCCGGATTGACCGAGGAGTACCGGGAGCCCCTGCTGCTGCACATACTCGGCGGTTATCAGTGCGATGAAATCGCCGAGATTCTTGGCCTGTCCCCAGGTGCTGTCATGACACGGCTGTTTCGCGCGCGTCAAAAGCTGCGCGCGGTTCTCGAGGGGCGCGAAGATAAGGGTGTAGATTTTCAATTACAGCTATGAATTGCTTGGAATTTCGTCGTCTTTGTCTCGCTGATCCCGCAAGTCAGGAAGCCGAATTCCTGAGCCACCGACGAGACTGCCCGCGTTGCGCCGAGTTTGCGACGGGCGTAACCCAGCTCGACAGAAAGCTCGGCGAAGCGCTGCGAGTCGATGTTCCTGATCAGCTGGCCTCGCGTATCGTCTTGCGGCAATCGCTTTACCGGGATCAGCAGCATCTACGGCGCCGGCGGCATCTGTACGCGCTCGCGGCAAGCTTGCTGGTTGCAATCGGGCTCACGGCCACGTTTGTATTGACAAATCGCGCGCCGTCGTTGGATCAGCGGGTGCTCGCACACATCGACTTGGAGCGCGAGCTGCTATCGACGCATCACGACGTCCCGCGCTCGAAATTGGTCAGCGTGTTGAATTCGGTCGGGGCTGAGCTCAAGGGTGACCTGGGGCACGTCCAACACGCCAGCATTTGCCCGCTGTCCGAACACGGCGGGGCGCACCTGGTCTTTGAAGGTCGAAAGGGGCCAGTGATCGTATTGCTATTGCCCAAGGAGTTCGTGGGAAGGCCGACTGAAATTCAGAAAGAAAAAATGACCGGCCTGGTCCTTCCGACCCACAACGGCAGTATGGCGTTGGTTAGCGAGCACGGCGAGTCGGTCCAGGAGATGGCCCGGCGGATGCGCAGCGCCATCAGCTGGCGCCTATAGGCCGTCACCTCCACTATAGTTCTCTGTTGCGCGGGCTTCGGCGGCGCTTTTGAGGCCTGACACCCCCGGGTGGCAACATCGTCGCGCGGGGACCGAGCCTCCAAGGCGCCAGGCTGCCGACCATTTAATTTTTCCTTGTGCGGACGCATACTTAAGGTAGGTACAGGGCAGCAAGGGAATCGTGGGTCTAGAGAGCCAAAAACAGCGTCAGATAGCAGAAGGAGCCGCCTCTCCCGAAACGTCGCTTGCGTCTATCTTATCCGGGCGCCAGGACGGCGAGGCGGCGCTGCTCCAGCGTGCCTATGAGTTCGCGCAGCACGCCCATGCTGGTCAACGGCGGGCCTCCGGGGAGCCTTACATCAGCCACTCGCTAGAGGTCGCTCACATTTTGGCGGACTTACGCCTTGACCACGAGACGATCGCCGCGGCGCTGCTGCATGACGTGGTCGAGGATACGGCCTCTTCCGTCGATATGCTCGCCGAGCACTTCGGCGACGGGGTGGCGAAACTGGTCGACGGCGTGACCAAGATGGACATGATCCGCGAGCTGCCGACTGGCGGAGCAGCCGGCAAGCGCGAACGAGCTCACTCGGAGAGCTTGCGCAAAATGCTGTTGGCAATGGCGGAGGATGTGCGCGTCGTGCTGATCAAGCTTGCGGATCGCCTGCACAACATGCGCACGCTCGATTCGCTGCCTGCCGAGGCGCGACGGCGCATCGCGCAGGAGACGCTCGAGCTTTTTGCACCGCTGGCAAATCGGTTGGGGATCTGGCAGATCAAATGGGAGCTCGAGGATCTCGCCTTCCGTCAGCTAGAACCCGGCGCCTATGAAGAGATCGCCCAGCGGCTAGCTGAGCGCCGGATCGATCGCGAGCAGTATATCGCCCGTTTTGTCGAAGTGCTGAAGGATGAGCTAGGACGCGGTGGTATCAAGGCCGAGGTCAAAGGCCGCGCCAAGCACACGTATGGCATTTGGCGCAAGATGCGGCGCAAGAACCAGGATTTCCATCAGATCCACGACCTTCGCGCCGTACGGGTGCTCGTCGACACGGTGCCGGATTGTTACGCGGCTTTAGGGGTGGTACACACTCGCTGGCAATTTATTAGCGGCGAGTTTGACGATTACATCGCCACGCCGAAAGAGAACAACTACCGTTCAATTCACACGGCGGTGATTGGACCCGAGGGCAAGACCGTGGAAGTGCAGATTCGCACCTATGAGATGCAGGGCGAGGCCGAGTTGGGGGTGGCGGCGCATTGGCGCTACAAGGAAAAGGCCCGCCAGGATGACGACTTCGACAAGAAGCTCGTGTGGTTGCGCCAATTGCTCGAGTGGAAGGACGAGGTAGCTGAAGCGGGCGAGTTTATCGACCAGTTCAAATCGGAAGTTTTTGCGGACCGGATCTACGTTTTCACGCCGAAGGGGAACATTGTCGATCTACCGCAGGGCGCGACGCCGCTCGACTTCGCCTATCACATCCATACCGAGGTGGGTCACCGTTGTCGCGGTGCGAAGGTAAACGGTCAGATGGTGCCGTTGACCTATACGCTCAAAACCGGCGAGCAGGTATCGATCCTGACGGTCAAGAAAGGGGAGCCGAGCCGCGACTGGCTGAACCAGGATCTCGGTTATTTGAAAACCTCGCGTGCGCGCAGCAAGGTGCAGCACTGGTTTCGACAGCAGAATCTCGATGAAAGCATCGCGGCTGGGCGCATTACCCTGGAGCGCGAGCTCAACCGGCTCGGACTTATCGATGTCAACTATGAGAAGCTCACACGCCAGCTCGGCTTCAGCAAGGTGGAGGAGCTATTGGCTGCTGTCGGGCGTGGGGAGACGCGAACGGCGGCGATCGTCGGCGCGCTGCGCGACGTCATAGAGCCAAAAGCACCCGAGGATTCTCTGGCACCGGCGCACCCTGCCAGAGCCAAGGAGACCTCCACCGCGGTAGAGATTCAAGGTGTGGGTAATCTACTCACGCGTATGGCGAAGTGCTGCAAGCCGCTTCCGGGGGACGGAATCATCGGCTTCATTACCAGCGGGCGTGGCGTGACTGTCCACCGGCGCGACTGCCCGAACGCTCTGCGTTATGGCGACAGTGATAATGACCGGCTGGTGGAAGTGAACTGGGGTCAGCAGCGGGGCAACACCTATCCCGTGGAAGTCGAGGTGATGGTCTACGATCGCCAAGGTCTGTTGCGCGATATCGCGGCGATTTTGGCGAATGAAAAGATCAATATACTGGCGATCAACACCCTATCGGACAGAAAGGTCAGTACCGGCCGTATCCGACTGACCGTAGAGATTCCGGATGTCGCCACGTTGAGTCGCGTGCTGGCGGGCATTGACCGCCTCCCCAACGTCACGGCCGTGCGTCGCATTGTCCAGTAAGAGGGTGGGCATGTGGCAAGCAGAGATCATGTTCGCCGCCGGTAACAGTCCTCGAGATCGGAGACGAAATTGACGTCTATAGGGCAACGACTCGATCGCTATGTGTCCCGGCTAATATGGGATGTCGACATCGCGTCGGCGGGTCGAGCAAAAGCCAGCCTCATAAAGCCGCTACGGCTCGTTTACCTTGTCGTGCGCGATTTGCTCGATGGCCAGCTTTCGATGCGGGCGATGAGCCTGGTGTACACCACCATCCTGTCGTTGGTGCCGCTATTGGCCGTGACATTTTCGGTGCTCAAGGCGTTCGGGGTGCATAATCAGATCGAGCCGACGCTGCAAAACCTGTTGGCTGCCCTGGGTCCAAAAGGCCTGGAAATCAGCAAGCGCGTGGTCGAGTTCGTCGAGAACACGAAGGTTGGCGTTCTCGGTTCTATCGGGCTGGCACTGCTGATTTATTTCGTCGTTTCGCTAGTGCAGAAGATTGAAGCTAATCTGAACTACATCTGGCACGTCGCTCAATCCCGCAGCCTGGCGCAGCGATTTAGCGAGTATATCAGCGTAATCTTGGTCGGACCGGTGCTGGTCTTTTCGGCGCTCAGCCTCACCGTCTCGATCGAAAACACCGCTTTGGTGCAAAGGCTTCTGGCGGTGGAGGCTATCAGCACTTTGGCCTACCTGGTGGGCAGGCTGATCCCCTACGTGTTGGTCTGCGCTGCTTTTACTTTTTTCTATGTTTTTATTCCGAACACGCGAGTGAATCTGCGCTCGGCCTTGGTCGGAGGTATCGCGGCCGGGGTTTTGTGGCAGACGATCGGCTGGCTCTTCGCTTCCTTTGTGGCGACCTCGGCCAAGTATGCTGCCATCTACTCGAGCTTCGCCGTGCTCGTGCTGTTCATGATATGGCTGTACGTGAGCTGGTATATCGTCCTGATCGGTGCCCAGGTTGCCTACTACAATCAGCATCCGCAGACGCCGACGTGGCGCCGCGACCGCTTGCGGCTGCTCATGGGTAGCATGCGCGAGCGCCTGACTTTGCTCATCATGGGCTTGGTCGGCTATCACCATTATTACAGTAAGCCCTGCTGGACGACGGAGAAACTCGCGTCGTACCTGCAGCTGGATGCCCAAGCGGTGCAGGCGGTGATCGACCATCTGGTGGAAGCAGGTTTTCTCGTGCAGACGGCAGCGGAATCGCCGGGTTACGTGCCGGCGCAGGACATCGAGAAGATACGCTTGCAAGCGTTGCTGGACAGCGCGAGGGGTTCGAGCAAAATCGCCCACCTGGAGGAAATCGCGTCACCGGTGCCGCAAGTGGATCGGGTAATGGATATGATCGATGCGGGGATCGCCGCCACGCTGGGAACGCAAACAGTCAAGAGTCTGGTCGAGGTCTCGCAGGAGCCACCACGGACAACCTCGTCATCGGTGAGCGCGAAACGAAAGAGCGTCGGCTGATCAGCGGGCCTCACGACTCCCACGGCATCGCTTCCAGATACTCGCGCAACTGTCCGGCGGTGCGGAATTTCTTCAGGATCAAGGAACGTTTGAGTCCGCAGCAAATCGCCTTCACCTCCGCCGGCTGGTTCAGGTAGTGCCGCTGACCCCCGATGGCGTCATAGAATATCCGAATCAGGTCGCAGACATCGTCGTGGATATTTTCCGGCCGTGGCGCGCCCCAGTGCAGCATGTCGATGAGTTTGACATCGAAGCCGAGTCCGTAGCGTCTGATGATGACGTTGTCGGTATGCAGATCGCCGTGATATTCGCGCTGGTTGTGGATCATAGCGATGCCGGCCGCCAAGGCGTGCAGCAGGTGCAGCGCCTGGAAAAATCCGAGTCGTTTACCGGGTTGCCGCTCTAAAAATTGGCTGAGAAGCTCGCCTTCTACGTAATCCGATACCAGGAAGGTCAACGGACGTCGCTCGAACATGATTCGTTCTTGGGTGTGATACTGGATCAAGATCGGGCAATGTCGTAGCTTGTGAAGTTTCTTGGCATAAAAATTAACCGTGCGGTCACGCGGGTTCCGTTGCGGGAAAAAGAACTTCGCCGCACGTTCGATGCCCGTGGCCAGCTCGCGGATCTTGTAGACCTCGCCTTCCCAGCCAGTTCCAAGCAGTGACAGGACTTCATACTTGCGAGCAAGCACACGGCCGCGATAGAGATCGAAGGTTTCTACCATAGACTGATCGGCGTAGCACGAACGAAAAGGTGGTTGAGGGATAGTAAAGTGTGTGGACGTCGGCGCCAACCCCGGATCAAGACGGCAACGTCAAGCCCTCGGCGCCCCGGCAAACGCTGGACCGCCGAGGACGTTTAGCGGCGGCGACGCAAGAACCGGATGAGGGCGCGGCGTTCTTTTTTGTCCGGGCGGCCGCGCTGCGCGGCGCGTAAGGCACGCTGTTGTTGCAGTTGGGCGGCGAGCTGGGAACGCTTCTCGCGACTTTCGTCGGTCTCCTCATAGAGCCGGGCCGCGATCTCGGCCGGCCCGCGTCGGCCGGTGACGCCGCGCACCACGACATCGAAGACGAACGGCCCGCGCCGAATGGTCAGCGCGTCGCCGACAGACACCGCCCGTCCCGGCTTGGCGCGGGTCCCATTGATCGTCACCTTCCCGCCGCTCACGGCCTCGGTCGCGAGCGGCCGTGTCTTGAAGAATCGGGCCGCCCAGAGCCACTTGTCCACGCGCACCTTGTCGACTGGCAGTGTCTCAATCATGAGGCATGTCGCTTCCTAATAGGGTCGGGTATGCCGCTTACGCGCCACGGCTAGCCACCGATGCTTTGGCGGCAGGCCGAAAAGGCAGTTCGTTTTAAAGCCGACGGGCGCAGATAGGCTTGACCGCCCCAATCTCGCGATGGTAATGCGCGAGCAAGATCCTAGTGGATTTGGCTGGGCACGGCCGGAATAACGTCGGCGACGAAGATCTGCTTAACATCGACGCGATCCAGTACATACTGTTGACGGCAAAATTCGCAACTCAGGCTGACCGAGCCTTGCTCCGCCAGGATCGATTCGACTTCATCGGCGCCGAGCATGCGCAGCAGACCATTTACCCGATCGCGCGAGCACGAGCAGCGGAAGGTCAACGGAAGACTGTCGAATACCCGGATGTCTTCCTCATGAAACAGGCGGTAGATAATGTCCCGTGCCGGCAGACCGAGGAGCTCGTGGCGGGTAAGCGTGTTTCCCAACTGCTGCGCGCGCCCCCAGGCGTCCGGATCGGCCAAACCGTCGGCCGGCAAGCGCTGTAGCAGCATGCCGGCAGCCTGGCTTTGATCGCTCGCAAGCCACAGTCGTGTCTGCAGCTGCTCGGAGGTAGCGAAGTAATTTTCCAGCGCTTCGGCAATCGTTTCGCCCACGAGCTCGACGAT
>CAYGAS010000374.1:0-16359 GCA_964347935.1 uncultured Nitrospiraceae bacterium
CTGACTCAAGAGTGCCAGCACCGCACCGACCAGCGCCCACGCCACCAACGCCCCGGCGATCCCCTGCATCAGGCCGGTATACAGGAAGGGTCGGCGAATGAACGCGTTGGTCCCGCCGACGAGCTTGATGATCTCGATCTCGTCACGCCGGTTGAGCACGGCCAGACGAATGGTATTGCCCATGATCAGAATAACCGCCAGTCCGAGCAACACTGCCAGAATCCAGACGCCGCGGCGCGCTAGTTGCAACAGTTGGTACAGACGCTTGACCCATGCAAGGTCGAGCTGTGCGGATTCGACGTCGCCATGACGGCGTAACTCGTCGACAAGCCGCTCGACAGCATTCGGGTTCTCGCTGTTTGCCCCCGGCTGCACGATCAGCACCGGCGGCAGCGGGTTTTGGTCAAGCGCGTCAAGCGCGTCGCCAAAACCCGACCATCTGCGGAATTCGGCAAGCGCATCCTCGGGGGCAATGTAGTCGACCGACTTCACGGCGGGCATCCGACGGATCTTCTCGGCCAGGTCCTTTGTGACCCTGTCACCAGTGTTCTGTTTGAGGAACAACGAGATTTTGGGGCTGCCGTCCCAGCCCGCGCTGACCCGCTGGGCATTGTCGATCAGCAGGTAAAGGCCACTGGGAAGTGCGAGCGCAATGCCGATGACGGCAATGGTCATGAGCGAGGCGAAAGGGGTACGGGCGAGTTGACCCAGGCTATAGAAGAATACCTGCACATGGCGCAGTAAGTATGTCTTCATGCAGTCCCGGCTCCGCTATCGTCGACCAGCTCTCCTTGCCGCAATGCGAGCACACGTTTCCGCAGCCGCCTGACTTGGTGCTGGTCATGGGTCGCGATGAGGACTGTCACACCCACTTGGTTGAAATCTTGGAACAGGTCCATGATCTCGTTCGATAACGCCTCGTCGAGATTGCCTGTCGGTTCATCAGCTAGCAGCAGGGGTGGTTTGTTGACGACTGCCCGCGCGATGCCGACACGCTGCTGTTCGCCTCCTGAAAGGGTGATCGGATAGGCGCGCTCTTTCTTCAGCAATCCCACCTTGTCCAATGCAGCGCGCACGCGACGACCGATTTCGCGGTGCGGCAAGCCGGCAACTACCAGCGGTAACGCGACATTGTCGAAGACCGTGCGGTCATGCAGTAGTTTGTAGTCCTGAAACACGATGCCGACATCGCGGCGGAAGTACGGAATCTGCCGACTGCTAATTCGCGCAAGGTTTTTGTTGTTGACGATAGCCTGTCCGCGCGTCGGCCTTTCAATCAGCGTAATGAGCTTCAGGAGGGTACTCTTACCGGCACCGGAATGGCCGGTAAGAAATGCCATTTCCTCGCGCGCAAGATCGAAGGTGATACCCTTGAGTGCATCATGACCGCCCGGATATCGCTTCGATACGTGACTAAACTGGATCATGCCAATTCATAGACAAGGGCCAAGGTGCACGAAGCTACTCCGGATAAATCAACCTGCAATATATCAGCCGCTGCTCTGTCTCCCGAGCACGAGTTTTGTCCGCTGGACTCGTAGTCATATCACCGGCATTGGATGTTGCATTGATGTTCAACTTGTATTCTCTGCCTTGGAGCCCGTGTCTTCAGTAAATAGAGCATCTACAAACTGCTTGGCGTTGAAGTCGAGCAGGTCGTCAATGCCCTCACCGACACCGATGTAGCGAATCGGCAACGCGGCTCGTTCGGCCAAGGCGATCAGTATGCCGCCTTTCGCGGTGCCATCCAGCTTGGTGACGCACAGGCCTGTGACGCCAACCGCTTTGCCGAAGTGATCGAGCTGGGAGATAGCGTTTTGTCCCGTCACTGCATCCACAACCAGCAACACCTCGTGCGGCGCCGTTGGGTCAATCTTCTTCAGCACGCGAGCGATCTTCTGGAGCTCGTCCATCAAAGAGATGTTCGTGTGTTGGCGCCCGGCCGTGTCGACGATTAGCACATCGGTCTTGCGCGCATGCGCCGCATTGAGAGCATCGTGCGTCACCGCGGCTGCATCAGCACCGGTGTGCTGAGCGATGACTGATACGCCGGCGCGCTCACCCCAGCGCTGCAGTTGCTCGATCGCCGCCGCCCGGAAGGTGTCAGCCGCGGCAATGCTCACGCTGAAGCCGGAGGCAGTTAGCCGGTGGGCGAGCTTGCCAATGGTAGTGGTCTTGCCGACACCGTTTACGCCGACGATCATGATCACAAACGGGCGTACGTCGGCACTAATCACCAATGGTTGGGCGCAAGGTTTGATAATGTCCAGAATACTTTGGCGCAACCGGCGATAGACCGCCTTGCCGTCGACTAGCTCCTTGCGCGCCAATTGCGCGCTGATCTGATCGACCAAGCCCTGGGTCGCATCCACGCCCACATCTGCAGACAGCAGCAGCGTCTCTAGATCTTCGAGCAAGTCGGCGTCGATGACGTGCCTGCCGAACAGCAAATCACCGAGCCTGCGCGTCAGCGAACGCCGGGTCGCGCCTAGACGGCTACTTAGCGACCGATGCTGGCCCGAAGTGTTGTCTTGCTCGCTGCTCGAGATGGTCTTGTCGAAGAGGCCCACGCTGTTGCTACATCGCTTTTCGGTGACATCGTATCATCCGAGACCATAGAGATTAAGAGAAGCCGTGTGTGGCACACTGAATGCGGGCCACCGATAGGAACCGGTGACGTGAAATTGACCGGGCGATGAAGACGAAGAAGGGTCAACGACGACCGAGGCACCGTTCGGCGGCGCCTGCAAGCGGGCGGCGTCAGCGCGTGGCTGGCGGTTACCCCGGGACCGTACGCATTATCGCCGGTACCTGGCGTCGACGCCGGCTTATCGTGCCCAAGGTGCGAGGCCTGCGGCCGACGCCCGATCGCGTCCGCGAAACCCTGTTCAACTGGTTGGAGCCATGGCTGCCGGGGGCACGCTGCATAGATCTTTTTGCCGGCACGGGTACGCTGTGCCTGGAAGCCCTCTCGCGGGGGGCGGCGAGTGCTGTTATGGTCGAGGCGTCCCCCGACGTTGCGGCCGCGTTGCGCGAGAATGTGGCACGACTGGGCGCGACGGCTGCGCTCGTGGTCGAGTGTGATGCCATCGAGTACCTGCAGCGCCCGCCCACACTGTTCGATATCGTGTTTCTCGACCCGCCCTTTGAAAGCGAGTTGATCGCCTTGAGCAGCGAGCTGCTAGAGGCGCGTGGCTGGATTCGCCCTGGCGGGCTGGTCTATGTCGAAGCGCCACGGGAGATGAAAGAATTGCCGATTCCGCCTAGCTGGGCGGTGCTGCGTAGCCAGACCGCTGGCCAAGTAGGGTATCATCTGCTACGTACGCCCCGGTGAGTTGCGCCGCCTCCCATGGGGCGGCGGTCGCAGCATTGGGCAGAGTGAGCAAGCGCCACGCTGCCGTTGGAGGGAAAATGAAAATAACGGCACTTTACCCCGGTACGTTTGATCCTATCACCAATGGCCACACCGAGTTGGTGCGGCGCGCAGCCCGGCTGTTCGATACAGTTGTTCTCGCTATTGCTGCTAATCCGGAGAAACAGCCGATGTTCAGCTTGGAGGAACGTATGGCGCTGGCGCGCGAGGTTGTGGCCAACATCAAGGGCGTGAGTGTCGAGGGTTTTGATGACTTGTTGATAGAGTGTGCGCACCGCCATGACGCGCGCGTAATCTTGCGCGGCCTGCGGGCGGTGTCGGACTTCGAGTACGAATTCCAGATGGCCGGTATGAACAAACGCCTGGCACCCGATATCGAAACCGCCTTCTTGCCGGCCTCGGAAAGGGACACCTTTATCTCCGCCTCGCTCGTCAAGGAAATCGCTAAGCTTGGTGGTAATGTCTCGGAGTTTGTGCATCCAAAAGTGGCCGCCGCGTTAGCGAAAAAGCTCGGGTGAGCAACGGCACGCATCGTCGATCGCGAGCTCGCGCGTGACGCCACAAGCAAGGCTATCGAGCGCTCGAGCACGTCCGCAGCGCTGTCGACGTATCGCTATAGGGCTGGCCGTTTTTCTGTGGGCCGCGATTGCACCGCTGACGGGTCTTGTGGCAGAAAACAAGCCCGGCGCGGCGGCACTCGCCACCGCCCACCCTTTGGCGACTGAGGCCGGCCGCGCCATTCTCGAGCAGGGCGGCAATGCCTTTGACGCTGCCGTTGCCATCGCCGCCACGATGGCGGTGGTGGAACCCCACAGCTCGGGTCTCGGCGGCGGCGGTCTCTGGTTGCTTTACCGCGCCCGCGACGGCTGGACGACCATGGTCGATGCTCGTGAGCGTGCGCCGCTGGCGTCGACCCCGGACATGTACCTCGACAAGGACGGTCAGCCGGTGCCGCGCTTGTCTCTCGATGGACCCCTGGCTGCTGCCATACCGGGAGCGCCGGCGGCCTTGGTGCACATCAGCCGGCACTACGGTCGACTGCCGCTGTCGCGCGCGTTGGCGCCAGCGATTAGGCTGGCACGCAACGGTTTTACCGTGACAGCGCGCTACCGCCAGCTGGCCGGCAAGCGCCTTCAGGCGCTTAGCGCATCCCCGGCCGCGGCGCGCGTGTTTCTCGACAACGGGGCACCTCCTAAAGGGGGATTTCGCCTACGCCAGGCGGAGTTGGCGGGGGTGCTGGAACGCTTGGCGCGCGACGGTCATGCCAGCTTCTATGAGGGCGCGATCGCTGAACAGTTAGTCACCGGCGTGCGGGCCGCGGGGGGCATTTGGACGCGTGAGGATTTAGCAAGCTATCGCGTAAAGGAGCGTTCGCCGGTGCGTGGACGCTATCGCGACCTGCGTATCACCTCGGCTGCACTACCATCGTCCGGAGGCATCTTGCTGGTTGAGATGCTGAATATCTTGGAGGGTTTTGATCTTGAGCGACTCGGGCGCAGCACTCGTGTGCACGTCATCATTGAAACCATGCGCCGCGCCTATCGCGACCGTGCCCGCTATCTCGGTGATGCCGATTTTGTCGATGTCGATGTGAAACAGTTGCTCGATTCGCGCTACGCGGCCGAGCTCAGGGCAACCATCGATCTCAAGCGTGCCACGGCGAGTGATGCTCTCACACCCGCCGGGCACGTTAGCGGCGGTACCCAGACCAGCCACTTGTCGGTCATTGACGCTGATGGTAACCGCGTCGCTGCAACCTTAACGATCAACACCGCTTTCGGGTCCGCGTTCATGCCGGCAGGTACCGGTGTGTTGTTGAACAATGAAATGGACGACTTTGTCATAAAGCCGGGGGTTCCGAACGCCTATGGGCTGGTAGGGAGCGAAGCGAACGCCATCGCACCGGGAAAGCGACCGCTGTCGAGCATGACGCCGACCTTTCTGGAATCCCCCGACGTGGTGACCATCTTGGGGACGCCGGGCGGTAGCCGCATCATTACGATGGTGCTATTGGCAACCTTGGAGGTCGCAGAACGGCGTGGCGGGACACGCGAATGGGTGGCCTTGCACCGCTTTCATCAGCAATATCTGCCTGATCAGCTCAGCTATGAGCTGGGCGCCTTTGACAAGCGTGAGCTGGCGCAGTTGCAAGCATTGGGCCATCAACTTAAAGGGCACCGCGATACCTACGGAAACATGCAAATCGTGACTTGGTTCAAGGACGAGCGCCGGCTCGAAGCGGCCAGCGATCCGCGCGGCGAGGGCGCCGCCTGGGTCGAACGGACGCGTTGAGCAGCGAGCCTAGGCTGATTTTTCCAGGCGCTTCTTATCGGCGGGTTCGGCAGCGTTGAGTAGCAGCAGCATCTCCTCGACCCGCTTGTTAAGGTCCTTTTGCTGCTCGACGATACCGGCGCGAATGTGCTCGAGCTCCCCGAGACGATCCTCGAGGGTGTCGCTTGCCTGGTGTATATGTTTGATACTTTCGAGACGCCGACGTAACTGGATCTGGCGCTCGCGCACCTGTGCCTCCATCGGATTCATGATGGTACGAAGCCAGGCGTCGGCATCGCGGTTAGCCATCTTGTAGATGGCCCGCACCTTGGCGACCGAGGACTCGAAGAACTTCCTGGTGACAGCCTTCTGCTCGGTCACGACCAGCGATAGGCTGCCGGTGAACTGCTCGTGTTTGGCCTGGAGGCGCTTGATCTCGCGCAGATAGCGCATGATCGAGAAGCTGCCAGGCTTGACCTTGGAGAGCCCGTGCTCGTCCTGGAACTTCTTGTAAACGCCGTCCATCAGCTCTTTTATTTCATGCGTTTGTTTGGCTACCTGCTCCATGGTGTCGCGCGCGTACTGGAAGAACTTCTGCATACAGGTCTTGAGCCCGCCGGTGGTCCAGCTGATCTCCATGTCCTTTTTGGTCTCGGCGATAACCGTGTTCAAGCCCTTGAGGTTAAGGTGTGAATAGAGCTGGTTGGTCTGCTTGGCGAAAATGCTGCGCGTAGCCTGAAAGCGCTGCAGACTTTTTTCGAACACATCCTTGTCGATCTTGACCTTTTTCATCATGTGCTCGATGACGTCCATGTTCTTGCCATTCAAACTGGACAGCTCTCCGATGTGCTCGCGCACGCCCTTTAAACGCTGGGCGATAATGGCACGCATGGCATCAATAATCTCATCCAAATCATCCATGATGTGCTCACGAATGATTTCGCGCTTCGCTGGCACCAGCTCTCTGCCGAGCGCTTCCTCGAGCGCCATGATACGGCTACGTTCTAGCGTTTTGCGCTCGCCCTTGATCTTTCCGTACAGCGCCTTCTGTGCCGACACCGGATGTATGTTGTGCTCAGGGATATGCAAATGCTTGGCTGTCTCGCGAATCTGCCGGCCGATTTCGCGTTGAACTTCGTCCCAGTCGCGTAGCTCATCCCACAAACCATCGATCTTGTTAAGCACGACCAACCGACCTTTGTTAGCACTGTCTTTGTGAGTGCCGATGTGTTCGCGCCACACTTCAATATCGGATTTGGTAACACCGGCATCGGCCGCCAGCACAAACAACACCGCGTGCGCACTCGGTAACAGATTGAGCGTAAGCTCTGGCTCGGCGCCCAAAGCATTTAGACCGGGCGTATCGAGAATGACTAGACCCTGTTCCAGCAGCGAGTGCGGAAAGTTTATAAGCGCATAGCGCCATTTTGGAATTTCTACCTTGCCCTGCTCATTGACGCGCATGCCGATCTGTGATTCGTCGTCAGCGACGTGCAGCCCAAGCTCCTGTGCTTCCTCTCGGGCGACAGCCTTGAGCTCAGCGATGTGCTGCAATGCCTTGGCCATCTTGTCCGCTGACTTGAGATTCAGTGGCACGGTCTTCCACTCGTCGCCGAAGCCTTTGTACTCGGTGATGGTCGTACCACTCTTGCGGGTCTCGATCGGCAGCAAACGCAAGCTCGGCTCGAGGTCCGGATCGTACATCAGTTCGGTGGGGCACATGGTCGTTCGGCCGGCACTCGAAGGCAGGATACGTTGACCGAACTTGGCGAAGAAGATGGCGTTTATGAGTTCTGATTTGCCGCGCGCGAATTCGGCAACGAAGGCAATGTAGAGCTTATCGTCGCGCAGGGTCGTGAGCACATGCTCCACTCGCTGATCGATCTGGCTGTCGCTCAGCTGCTGGGAGTGTAACCAATCGCGGAACTCAGCTATGTTATCGGCCAGTCCTTTGCGCCAACTGCTGTACGCCGCGAAGTGTTTTTCTATGCCTTCATTCTTCATCGCAGTACTAGCCTGATTGCACCGTCAATTCTAGTCAATCCAGGTGTAGCGTGAGTCACCGAGGCGGCTGTATGGCCGCGTCACAGGCGCCCCACGAGACAGGCGGCGTCTTTGTCCCGACCGCCGGTTTTACGTTGCGCGTCCCTGCGCTAGGATTCCCTGATAAGGCGAGAATAGCAATAAATATCCATTAATCAAGGAGTTGATTATGGAACGTCATTCTTCGCTTTAAGCATTGCTCACAACTGACAGCGCGGACAGAAAAATACGCGCCGACCTCCCAGCGGCTGGGCCCGCACAGTCTTCCCGCAGCGTCCACAGGGCTCGCCTGCTCGTCCGTACACCTTAAGCGTCAGCTGAAAAAAGCCGGGACGCCCGTGACTGTCACGGAAATCCCGCAGGGTCGTCCCACCCTTGGCAATGCCACGGCGCAGCGTGGCGCGGATGGCCCGCGCGAGGCGCCCATAACGCAGGCGGCTGATGCGACCGGCCGCACGCCGCGGATCGATGCCGGCGGCGAACAAGGACTCGTTGGCATAGATGTTACCGATGCCGGCAACCTCGCGGCCGTCGAGCAGGAAATCGCGGATCGCTCGTCGGCGCCCCCGTGTGCGACGGTAAAGGTACTCGCCGCTAAAGGCGGTGCTCAGCGGATCGGGTCCCAGATGCGCCAGCAGCCGATGGCGGGCGGGGTCGGTACGTGTCCACAACACCGCACCGAAGCGTCGCGGGTCACGCAAGCGCAAGCAGTCGCCATTGCTAAATACGAGGTCCACGTGATCGTATTTTTCCGGGGCGGTGGATTGCGGCACGACGCGCAGGCTGCCGGACATACCCAAGTGTATGATCACAGTGCCGGCGCTGGTGCCTAATAGCAGATACTTGCCCCGGCGGGTGATTTGGTCGATGGTCTGACCGGGCAACTGGGTCACGAGGGCACGCGGGACAGACCAACGCAAGCGCGGCTGGCGCACGACCACGGCGCGCACCGTTTGCCCGTGCACGTACGGGGTGATGCCGCGGCATGTCGTTTCGACCTCCGGTAACTCGGGCATGAATCAATAACGCGGGCGTAACTTGTGAGTTGGAACTCGCCGGTGTGAATTGAGCAAACGACGCGATCGCGCTAAGCGCGGTTCTGCTTTGCCTCCGTTCGAAAGAAATCTGTCCCCACCACTTCTTGTTGTATCGTGAGCTGCTATTCGCCCTTTATGTTTAACAGGCGTTTGCCGGTGGCCTCGGTAAACCGATACTCAAGTCCTTCGTCGGCCCGGTAGAGCACGAATTCCGGCGCGACACTCAGGATGGCCAGCTCGAGCGTTTCCGTCTCGCTTGTAGCCTGAGCTTGCAGGCGCAGGCGAACGCGATCAACAGCAGGCCTGTTCGAGTAGCTTTCGACCGCGAACGCTTGGGCAAAACGCCACTCATCCACGAATCGGTTTATCTGATCGGGAGTTAGGGTGGCATCGGGGGGCTGTATCTCCCATTTGCCATCGCGCAGTTGCAGGTTGCGCTGCGGCAAGCTGATGGCCACGGGCGCGCGACCCTCTTCGAGCAGGCCGCGGTCGAGCAGATTGCGGTAACGGTAGGCAGCCGGCGTCACGTTGCGCGCGGAGACCAAATGTATTTGATTGCCATGCAGCACATAGCGCGCATCCTTGAAGGCATGCTCCATGCCGACGCGAATCTCTGCATCATTAAGCCAAACCGTTAGCTCGGGGGTATCAAGGCGATATTTTTGCAGATTGTCGGCACTCGCCGATAGCTGCAGCGCACTGGTGGCCGTCGCCAATGTCAGCAGATTGTTCATCATCGCCCGATTGGCGCGTGCCTGCACTGGTGTCAACAGGACCCAACGCTGGTGCTGCTTCTGCAAGCGGACCTCACCGCCATCGGCAAACGCGATGCGCGCGCGCTCGACGTCTTCGGGTTTCAGTTTCGTCAGCGGTGCAGCCGGCGGTTCCTTTTCGGAAGGGCGCAGATACACAATCGCCAGCCCCAATAGCGCCACTAGCAGCAACAATCCCAGGTTAAGCAACCAGCGATTGAACATGGGCAACACCGTTTGGCGTTAGCGTCGGCGCCGTCGTACCCAGAGCCACACACCGCTGCCGGCGAGCGCTAGCGGCAGCAAGAACAACAGGCCGCCAGCAACAACGGCGCGCGCCGTTGGTGTGAGTGTCAGTGTGCGATCGCGTGCGACCTGCACAGGAATATTGACGTAAGCGTCGTCCCGCGTGACCCAGTTAACGAGACTCATTCCGAGGTCCAGATTGATGCCATTACCTAAAAAGCGGTTCGATAGAAAATCGCCGTCGCCGACGACGACTGCGCGCTGTTGTTTGTCGCCGTGCTCACGTGTCAGCGCGATCGCAAGATCGAACGGGCCGGCGATATCCTCGACCTTATTGAGCTCGACGGAACCGCCAAGCGCCCCGGTCTCAGACCAGGCGGACGTACGCGTGTCGAACAGCACTTCGCTTTGCCAGCCTCCGGTAGCTTGTGCCCTAACCCCAGAGGCGCTTGGAAACAATGTGACATTGCGAAAATCACGCACCGCTGTATGTTTCGAATAGCGCGTCACGACAAGAACGGTCGCGTTGCCGGTGATGGGCTCCGATGACGGGTCGACAATGACCCCGGGTTGAAACTCGATGCCGAGCATCTCCGCTACCGGCTCGAGCCCGTGAAGTGGCTGCGGGTCACCAAGCCAAAGCAAGTTGCCGCCGTCGGCCACATACCGTGTGATCAATTCTACCTCGCGCGGGAGCAGCTGCACCCGTGGTCCAGCGATGATCAGAACGGCTGTGTTCTTGGGAATCTGCGGGTGTTCAGCCAGATTGAGCGTGCGCGTATCGAAACCGCGCTTGCGCAACTGGCTCGCCCAGTGGGACAAATCGAAATTCGCCGGGCCGTCCGGACTGCGCTCGCCGTGGCCGTCCAGGAACACGAGCCAACGTTCACCCCGGTGTCCGAGGCGTACCAGTGCGTTGGTTATGGTCTCTTCATCGAGACGATCAAGATTCTCGCGTGCACCGGCATACTCGAGGATCACCTCACCTTCTGCGCGTACCCCAGCCTGCCGAGTCCGCTCCGGCTCAATGTCGGGATTGACAAACTGCAACTCAATGTCGGGTTTGTATCTTTGGTAGGGCGCGAAGATCTCGCGCATGGCGCGGCGCAGATTGCCGCGCTCGCTGACAAACGCATTGACCTTCACCGGTTTGTCGAGGCTCCTGATGGCGGCGATGCTGGCTGGCGAGAGGGTGTGTTTCGCATTGGCAGTCCAGTCGAACCGAAACTGATAGCTTTGGCTTAACCAATGCAATAGCCCAATCACCAACAAGAACAACAGCACGAATACGCTATGGACCAGACGCAATTGCACTTTCGAGGGTCGCAAGTGCTGCACCCTCACCCCCCAACCCGCTCGGCGTCGAGACGACGTATGCTCAGCACCAGGAACATGACGATTACGAGCAGGTAGTAAGCAGCATCGGTGCTGTCGAACACGCCGCGCAAGAAAGGCTCGTAGTGATTAAGCAAAGATAGATACGCGAGCAGGCTGGTTTCGTCTCCTGACCAATCCAGCAGCCAGAACAGCAGCAGCACGCCGAAGGTGCTGCTCGCTGCGACCGCCGGATACTGCGTGAGTGTCGACATAAACAAACCAACAGCCGCGAAGCTGCCGAGGAGAAGGGCGAGTCCGAGCATTCCGGCGGCGACAATGCCGGGATCCAGGTTGGCGCTGCCGAGCAGCGACAGCGGCATGAGCGCGATCAGCACCAGCAGCAGCCCGACGAAGGCCATGATTCCCAGATACTTGCCGAAAATGATCTCGCTCATCGACAGCGGCGCGCTAAAGAGCAGGGTAAGCGTACGATTACGGCGTTCTTCGCTGATGAGCCGCATGGTGAGCAAGGGCATCACGAGCAACAGCACGATAGCGCTACTACCGAGCTGTCTGCCGACCACGAGTTCGGTGACACCGGGGCTGTTGCGCATCGTCAAAAGTTGCGGCTGCAGCTGCAAGTAGCCCTCGATGTTGCTGAGAAACAGAAACGCCAGGATGACTTGCACGACCACGAGAATGGCCCATGCCAGCGGTGACAGAAACAGGCTCTTGAGCTCGCGCCAGGCGATGCTGAAGATCATTCGCCGCCGACTCCCTCCGTAGTGAGCTCAACGAAAAGCTCCTCCAACGACCCGCCGAGCGGGCGGATCTCGTAGATCCCCCAGTCGTGTTCGGCCGCCAGACGCACGATCTCCTCGGTTGGGTCATGATCGGGGCGGTGAAAAATCTGCACTTGATGCTTGTCGTTAAATTGCGCCATGGTTACGCCCGCTAACTGTTCGAGCACCGATGCACTCGGCGGGCGACGAAACGCGACCGACAGCGATGCCGATTTCATGTGTCGGCTGAGCCCCTCGATACTGTCGTTGAGCACGAGTGAACCGTTGCTGATGATCTGTACGTGATCACAGCTGGCCTGCACCTCGGGCAAGATATGTGTCGATAGGATGACGCCGTGATTCTTGCCGAGCTCGCGGATCAGCTTGCGGATCTCGCGGATCTGAATCGGATCGAGGCCAATGGTCGGTTCGTCGAGAATGATCACGGGCGGTATATGAATAATCGCCTGCGCGAGTCCGACACGTTGCTGAAAACCTTTGGACAGGTTGCCGATCAGACGCTGGCCGACGTCCCGCAGTCCACAACGCTCCTTGGCCTGCTCGCGTGCCGCCCGGCGCCGCTTGCGATCGATGCGGTTCAGCGCTGCACAATAATCGAGGTACTCGTCTACTGTCAGCTCGCGGTAAAGCGGCGGCTGCTCTGGCAGATAACCGAGGGCCGACTTGGCCGCGCGCGGGTCGAGCAACAGATCGTGACCGTCAATCGATACCGTACCTTCGTCAGGGGCGAGATTGCCGCTGATGATCTGCATGGTCGTGGTCTTGCCGGCACCATTCGGGCCTAGAAAACCGAGCACTTCACCTTTGCGGATGGAGAAACTAAGGTCTTTGACCGCCTGGATGTCACCATAGGCGCGCGAGACGTGACTGACTTCGACCAGGACCTCGGTGCTCCGTGCAGGGGGAGAAGGCAAATCCGCGGGATGACTAGGCACGCTGCGCAATTAAAGGCAGGTGGTGCCGGTTTGTCAACAACACGGACTGATCAGCAGTGTCCATGCCCGGTAGCCGCTCGCCGCGCATATCCAAGTCTCGGGTGGGCCGAGGGGTGCAACTGCCTAAGGCCAAGGTTACAATGTCGCGCTTCATTCTTAGGCCTTTGGCTGCAAGACACCACCAATGAGTTTAAAAGTCCACGTCGAGCCCAGTGGTCACGAATTTGTCACCGAGGAAGGTGAGACCATCTTGGCAGCTGCGTTGCGCCACGGCCTCGCGCTGCCCTATAGCTGCCGCAGCGGTTTGTGTGGTGCTTGCAAGGGCAAGATCGTTCGTGGTCGTGTCGACCATGGCAAGTACGAAGAGAAAGCACTGTCGGCGCAAGACCGTGCCAGCGGTAAAGCGTTGTTCTGTCAAGCCCAGCCAGTGACGGATCTGATTGTCGAGGCGCACGAAGTGACCGCGGCGGAGGGCGTACCGATCAGGACCCTGCCGTGTCGTGTGGTGCGTCTGGAGCGACTGGCCCATGACGTGATGGCGGTCTACTTGCGGCTGCCGCAGAGTGAACGTCTGCAATTTCTCGCGGGCCAGTACATCGATATCCTGTTGCGCGGCGGTGCAAGGCGCAGCTTCTCGCTTGCCAACGCACCACATGATGATGAATTTTTGCAGATTCACGTGCGCCGTGTCCCCGGCGGGCAATTCAGCGACTACGTGTTTGCGGGGATGAGGGAACGTGAGTTGCTGCGCCTACAGGGTCCTTACGGAATTTTCTTTCTGCGCAACGACAGCGAGCGTCCCATACTGTTGATGGCAGGTGGTACCGGATTTGCGCCCATAAAAAGTATCGTCGAACACGCGCTTGCCCGACAGGACCCAAGGCCGATGCATCTGTTCTGGGGCGCGCGTCGCGAACGCGATCTGTACATGCACGAATTGGCGTTGTCCTGGGCGAACACGCACGCCAAGTTTCATTACACGCCGGTACTGTCAGAAGTCGCTGCGGAGGAACATTGGAGTGGACGTACCGGGTGGGTGCACGACGCGTTGACGACAGATTATCCCCATCTGGGCGGTTACGATGTCTATGCCAGTGGTCCGCCACCGATGATCGAGGCCGGTAAGACGGTATTCCAGACGCATGGCCTGCCCGAAGATCGTTTATATTTCGATTCTTTTGAGTTCAGCCACGAGCGCGGCTGACGGTGCGGGAGCCACGCTTGCCGCGTTGCTGTCAGCCGCTCGCACGCCGACGTGTTGGCACTGTCGTCGGCGGAAGAGTCGCGGGTCCCGATAGTTCGCTGACAGTACTCTCGAGGCCGCGCCGATAATAGTCAAATGCCTTGTCTGCCTCACCCAGCTGCCCCATCAGCGCGGCCAACTCGCCGTAGGTCTGGGCCATCGGGCGCCGCTTAAGTGATGATTCGAGATAGCTCCGGGCTTTTCCCCAGAGCTGGTTTTGCAGGCATAAACGTCCCAGCGTCAGCAGCAAGCTCGGGTCCTCGGGTCGCTCCCGCAGCCATGCCTCGGCGCTGGCGAGCTGCGCCTCGGGATTATCCGTGCGGACCCGCCCGTATAACTCCACCAGTTCAGCGTTCCACCCTCGCTTGATACCGTCTCGCAGGAGCGCTTCAGCCTCCTTCATCTGATTCTGCTTGATCAGCTGGGCGGCATAGATCGCGACCAACTTGGGATGTTGGCGCAGCGACTTGGATATGGCATTCCAGGCTTGTTTAAGCACGTCGAGCGAACCGGCCGGCAACGACAACATCAGCAATTCGCGACTGACTTGCAGCTCAAGCGCCTCTAGTGCCTCAGGCGACAGCACCTTGTTCTTTTTGAGATCTGGAATCAGCGCGGCCAGGCTCGTCCAATCGTGCAGCGCCAGATAGGTTCGCAGCAACAGGCGCAAAATGTGCTTGTGCTTCGGCGTTTGTGCCCGCAACTTTGACAGTGTGGCCAGTGCTTGCTCGTGCTGCTCGGTCCACGCATATAGGTGCGCCTGTGTCATGGCCACGGCCAGGCTGTTTCGCGGTGAATGCTTTTGCGCCTGTGCGATGTATTCGTCTCGCTTTTCCGTATCACCCATCGCTTGGCTGGCACAGGCGGCGGCAAGGTAGTTGATAAGCGGACTGTCGATATGCTGAAGCGACGACGTCAGCTCGGTCTGTGCCTTGGGCCAATTGGCTTCCGCGAGCAGCACCAAGCCCTGAATTTGTGCCTGCCGTGCCTTGGTCGCCTGGCGCTGCGCGCGCCAACGCCCAACGTCATGTGGAAATCCCCACATACCACGCAGCAGTCGCCAAAAGACGTGTAGCACAATGAAGGCTACGATCATCAGCGGCACGAACAGGGTCAACGGCATCTCGATACTCCACGGTGGCCGCGCAAGCAAGACATAACCGGGATCGTCGACCGCGAACAACGTTGCCAGCACGGCGAGAAAGAGTACCGCTATGATTAGGATCAGGATCTTCACAAGCGCCTACGCGGATCAGCCGCTTTCCTTTTTTTTCATGAAGGTTCGCAAAGCCTCCAATGACCTGGAGATGTCGGGTGGCTCGATCACGATCTTTTCGTTGATGAGCCTTTCAAGTTCCAGCCGGGTGTTATTCACGGCCGGCGCCTCGACATCGAAATAGCCCTCGATCCACGCCTGTGCCGCGTCGATGTTCTGCCGGTAGGTGGCGCTATCGCCGTGCAGCGCCGCCAACTGGGCGCCATACAGCATCAACCGTAGATTTTCCTGTAGGAAGTAACTTTGCTCCGGTGCAAGCAAGGGTTTTTGCGCATCCGCGCTCACTCGGATGCGTACCAGACCGATCAGGTCGCGCCACATTTCGCGCAGAAATCTCCAGCCAGCCCCCTCGTCCTCGCGCGCCTGGCTTACTGCGGCCGTGGCATGTGGCCGAAAAGTTCTGTCCGTGTCGAGCGGCAACTTGCCGACAGCGTTCGCCAGGCTCCCCAACTGCAAGGCAATCCCTGGCACGTCTGCACGGCCCAGCGACTGCACCTCGGTAACCTCGTCGGCAATAAGCCTTCTTATCGGTAAGAGTGCCGGATCGGCGAGCTGTTCCAAACGCCGGTCAGCCGCACGCAAGGCCACGACCGCCGTCTGGGTGTCGCGCGCAAGCTGCAGGCGGTAGTTGGCCATCAGTAACAACTGTTCGGCCTCAGCTAACACCCAATCGTTGCGATTGCGGCCGAGATCGCTGACCATCTTTTCAACCGCGTGTCGCAAGGTATCCTGCACATCGCGGGTTTGGTCGAGCCGTCCTTTAAAGGCATCGAGCTCCTTTTGCAGCGAGGCTTGTAAAGCAGCTCGTTTTTCTTCGATCTGCACGGTGTCACTGCGTATGCCCTTCAGCGCTGTTGTTAGCTCGGCATTCAGCGGCTGCTGTTTCTCGTAATAGACGTAACCGAGATATCCCCCTGCAACCAGCGCCAACAGCGCGAGCAGCAAGGCCATTATCGCGGCAACCGTGGTACCGGTGCGGGGTCTGATCGCTTTGGCTTGTTCCTTTGCACCCGCCTCCTCGACGCCCGCATGTGGGTCAACGGTAACTGGTTCAACGGCACTG
>CAYGAS010000375.1:0-4251 GCA_964347935.1 uncultured Nitrospiraceae bacterium
TCTCGATCCAAACGTTCACCCGAGCTATGAGGAGATCTGTGATCTCAAGATCTCGGCGCATGCACTGATCCGCCGCGACGGCGAAATCATACAGTTCGTTCCTTTCCATCTGCGCGCCTGGCACGCAGGCGAGTCTTGTTGCGAAGGCCGCACGCGGGTGAATGACTTTTCGCTTGGCGTCGAGCTTGAGGGTACGGACGACATGCCTTTCGAGTCTGTTCAATATGAGGTGCTGTCCGAGCTCACGCGACGCATTATCAATGTCTACCCCGCAATTACGCCTGAGCGCGTTTATGGCCACAGCGACATCGCGCCGGGGCGCAAGAAGGATCCCGGACCCCATTTTGACTGGAACCGCTATCGTGCGGCGCTCTGACTTGCGTTGCCTGTCGGCGCGCCGGTAGATTAGCTGACTTCGCACAAACGAGCTGGCTCTGTGGTCGTGCTGGAACTCCTCGTGGTCATTCTCCTGGCGCTGGCGCTCGATCGCTTTGTGCCGCCGCCGCTGCGCGTCGATCCCCTGGACTGGTGTCGACGTTGGGCGCAAACGGTTGAGCAAAAATTAGGCAGCGGTAATCGAGGGCACGGCATAGGCGCCGTCGTGCTCGTGGTCTTGCCACCCGTTCTGCTGGTGCTCTTGTTGCGCTTCGTGTTAAGCGAATTGGCACCGGTGCTGCGCTTTGTTTTCGATGTAGTGGTGCTTTCCTGGTGTATCGATCTGTACCGGCTGGTTGATCGCGCACAAGCGGTATTCGATGCGTTGAAAGCAGAGGATCTGTCGGTCGCCAACGAACATTTGCGCTTGCTCACCGGCGCCGATGCTGCCGAGTTGAATGAGAGCGGCCTTGCCCGAGCCACCATCGCGGCACTGATTGCCAAGGGCAGCAGTGCGGTGATCGCCCCGATATTCTGGTTTATCTTGCTCGGGCCGGCGTTCGCCGTGCTACAACGCTTAGCGGCGTTATTGGGTGAACAATGGTGTCAGCCAAACGAGGGTGGGGGCGAATATGGTCGGGCCGCTGGGCGGCTGGATCAGGTAATGGCCTGGGTGCCGGTGCGCATCACGGCGCTCAGCTACGCGGTCATGGGTAATTTTGAGGACGCTCTACGCTGCTGGCGCTACCACATGCGGGCACCGACCGACGATGCCACCGCGCCACTGCTCGCGGCCGGCCTCGGCGCTCTGCAGCTGCTGGCGTGCGAGGATCTACCCCAAACCGGGGGACAGGGCGCCGGTATGGCCGTCACCGCGGCGGTTCCGCAAGCTGACCATGTGCAGCGTACCGTGGCGCTGCTATGGCGAGTGTTGCTGTTCTGGTTGGGGCTGGCCTTGTTGGTATTGATCGGCGGTGCGCTTGGCTGATTCGGCCCCGCCGGCGAGGCTCCGCGCGGCGACGGCGGACCCGCGGTGGGCCGGCGGGCGGGCGGCCGTATTGGTCGCTGTGCTCAGCGCGGCTTGCATGCCGGGGCTCGGCGCCGTCGAGGTTGAGGACGACACCGGTCAAGCGGTGAGACTGGCGAGCCCGGCGCAACGCATTGTCAGCCTTGCGCCGCACGTCACCGAGCTCCTATTTGCCGCCGGTGCGGGCACGCTGGTGGTCGGTACGCCGCAGCACAGTGATTATCCCGACGCCGCCAAGGGCATTCCGCGCATCGGCGGCGCCGGTGGATTCGATTTCGAGCGTATTACCGCTCTGCGGCCGGACCTGGTGGTCGCCTGGCACAGTGGCAACCCGGCGTGGGTGATCGAGCGTCTGCGTCAGATCGGCTTGGTGCTATTTCTGTCCGAGCCGCGGCGGCTCGAGGACATCGCTAGCAACATGGAGCGCCTGGGGGAGCTGACGGGTAAGGCCGCAGCGGCGCAGGCGGCGAGCAAGCGTTTTCGCGACGATTACCGGGCGTTGCGGGAACGGTACTCGCACCGTTCACCGGTCACCGTGTTCTACCAGGTCTGGGAACAGCCGTTGATGACCATTAACGGCGATCATCTCATCAGCCGCGTGATCGCGCTATGCGGCGGCGTGAACGTATTCGCTGACTTGCCGGCGCTGGTGCCAAGGATCGACGTGGAGGCGGTACTGCGAAAGCGGCCACAGGCCATCTTGGCGGCCGGCGACACGGATTCCAAGGTGCTCGACCCTTGGCGGCGTTGGTCGCAGCTCGAAGCGGTGCGCGAGGATCATCTGTTTCTGATCCCGTTCGCGCAGATTGCGCGGCACGGCCCGCGCGTACTGCTGGGCGCACAGCGGGTGTGCGAGGCGTTGGAAAAGGCTAGAAAAGATCGCCAGGCAGCAACGTGTTCAAGCCTCTTCGCCGGGTTGCTGACGCCGCCAGAGTATGTCGCTGCGCCCGGAGCGTTTGTTGAGCGTGCGCGCGATCACGAACAGCAAGTCAGACAGACGGTTGAGGTAGGTAACAGCCGTCGGCGATACGACCTCTGCCTGGCGCAGGCTGACGACGCGCCGCTCGGCGCGCCGGCATACCGCACGCGCGACATGACAGACGGCAGCAGCTGGGGATCCGCCGGGCAGGATAAACTCCTTTAGTGGCTGCAAGCCGCTGTTAAGCTCGTCGAGCGTCTGTTCCAGTCGCTTAACGTGTTCATCTGTCAGTGTTGTGTGTCCGGGAATGCAGAGCTCGCCTCCCAAGTCAAATAAGCGATGCTGCACGTCGGTCAGGCAAGCACGTATGTCCTCGGACAGCTCGTGTGTGAGGAATAGACCGATTACGCTGTTGAGCTCGTCAACGCTGCCGTAGGCCTCAACGCGCAGGCTATCCTTGGGCACGCGGGTGCCGTCACCGAGGCCCGTCGTGCCGTCGTCGCCCGTGCGGGTGTAGATCTTGGACAACCGATGCCCCATCGCTTAGTTCTCGAGCCGGTAGATCACAGGCAACTCGACCGTGATGGACTGTCCATTCAGCCATTGCGGCGCTTCGGCCAGGTGGCCCACCTTGCGCAGGGCAGCGAGGGCCGACTGGTCGAGTAGATAGTATCCCGAGCTGCGTGTGACACGCACGTTTGTGAGCTGTCCGTTCGACTCTACCGTGAAGGCAACGTTGACGTGCCCCTGCCAACCTTGCTTGCGGGCGAGCGCCGGATAGGAGAAATAGCGCGACAGATCGGTCTCGAGTTGGCCGCGCACACGAGCCCGTGTCAGCTCGTGCGCCTTGAGGTCGGAGCGGGCTGCATCCATAGGCGGTGCGGCCTCGGCGTGCAATGCGGGCGCGCTGGCCGTCGCAGGCTGCGGCTTCGGTGTGTGAGAAGGGACCGATCCCTTGACGGGTCGCCGGGGCTGCGACACCGGCAAGGTGCCGACCTCGATCAGGCTTTGTGCTGCCGGCTCCACAGGCTCAGGGTCGGCGGAGCCCTTGGCCATGCCTATGTTCGCGGGATGCACGGCGGACGTCACTGCGGTCTGCCTGCCGATTGCCGCTCGCGGTACCGCCGTTCGCTTGGGCGCTGCGCGCGGCGCGAGCACGGGCGCGCGACTTTGCGCTGATGTGGCAAGCGCCTCGGCTTGCACGCGTTTGGACAGCCGTGGCGGATTCGCCAGTCGTGGTGTCGGTGCCTTGGGCTTCGTTTGCGCTCGGTTGCTGTCTGATTTCTGCGGCAACGCTGTCGGCACAGCAAAGCCCACCGATAAGGTCGCACTCACTCGCGGTTTTGGCGTCGTCGTTGTCGACCACGACAGCAGGGCGATGGCATGCAGCGCCAGCGAGAGCGTGGCGAATTTGACGATAGTCGGAGTCATCGCGCCGTTCAAGCTTGCGACCTAGCGTTTCAGTACCGGCTGATACGACACGGTGAGTAATGCATTTCGACCGAGTTCATTGAAGGTATCAACGGTTTGATAGTCTTTGTCGAGCAGGTTATTTATGCGCCCGCCGATGGCCCACTGTTTTGTTATCTGGTGCCTGACGGCCACGTTGATCACACCGTAGCCTGGGAGCTCGTCCGTGTTCGCCGGATCGTTGAATCGAGGCCCCTGGGCGAGCAGGCTGAGTAGTAGATTGGTCTTGCCATAGCGCCGTTCGAAATCGAGCCGCAACCATTTCTTCGAGCGCCGTGCTAACACGTTGCCGGTGGCATCGTCGCGCGGGTCGACGTAGGAGAGCTGTAGACGAGCGATCCAGCTGAATACGGTTGTCGCAAGTTGTGCCTCCACCCCCTCGATGGTGGCGCTGTCGAGATTTTGCGGTATGAAGTTCTGATCCAGTACGATCAGGTCATCGATCTCGGTGCGATAGGCG
>CAYGAS010000376.1:0-9010 GCA_964347935.1 uncultured Nitrospiraceae bacterium
TTGACTGAAAACATTAGATCAAATCGCTTCATCGGTGTCTCGCCCGTGCCCGTGAGACTGATGGCGCTCGCGTTGTTGATCAGGATGTCGATGCCACCAAAGGTGTCCACGGTTTTTTCAACGGCCGCCGCCACCTGCTGTTCGTAACGCACATCGACCGGGATCGGCAATGCCCGCCCCCCTGCGCTTTCTACCTCCTGCGCCGCGGTGTAAATCGTACCGGGCAATCGCGCGTGCGGCTCGGTCGTCTTGGCAGCGATTACGATATTGGCGCCGTCGCGTGCCGCCCGCAGGGCGATCGCCTTGCCAATGCCACGACTGGCACCAGTAATGAACAAAGTCTTACCCTGTAGCGTGCTCATAAGATATTGATTTGAAGAAACCGGTGCGCGGACCTCGGGCCGGTCCGCCGCGCATCGTCCAATGTTTAGGGAGACCTGTCAAACGGCGCGCGCAGCGCCGTCGTCGAGGTCGGCGACGGGCTGACGGCAGGAAGGATGCTTCGACCTTCGATGACGCTGCGCTTCTGCGGGATCAGGCGTTGGGCCGATCCGAGGATACAACTCGTAGGTGGGGGTGGTCGCCCTCTTCGAGTTCGGCGAATCGTACCGGTAGGATCTCTCGCGTCGCAATGCGGCCGTTGTCATCCTTTTCTACCAGCATGAGCTGTTGCGTTCCGGTGAGGCCGGCAGGAATAACCATCTTGCCGCCTGGCTTTAGCTGCGCAATCAATGACGGCGGAATCAGATCCGGTGCGGCTGCAACGATGAGCTTGTCGAACGGCGCGTGTTCAGGCCAGCCGTAGCGTCCGTTCATCATGCGCATCTCAATATTGTCGTACCCCAAACGCGAAAGTCGCTTTTGCGCCTGCGAACCGATCTCTTCGACGATCTCGACGCTAAAGACTTTGGCGGCGAGCTCCGCCAGTACGGCGGCGTGATAGCCAAAGCCGGTGCCGATCTCGAGCACACGGTCGTCTTTTTGGAGATCGAGCAGATCGGTCATCAGCGCGACGATAAAAGGTTGCGAGATCGTCTTGCCGTAACCGATCGGCAAAGGCACATTGGCATAAGCGTAGGGTTTGAGCTCTACCGGCACGAACTCATGTCGTGGCACCTTGCCCATGACCGCCAGTACCCGCTGGTCCAGCGCCGGTCGTCCGGTATGCTCGCCGACGTACAACGCGTGCGCGGCGATCTCCTGGACCATCTGCTGGCGTAAGATAGCGTATTGGTCGTCTTGCATGTCTATGATTCTCGTTGCGAATAGCGAGTCGCAAGATGCAAGTTACAAGTGGCAAGGACAGCTCGCGGGGGTGTAGAGGCTGAGGAGAAACAACTTAGCTATTGCCCCGCGTTTCACACCTAACTTCCTACACCTTATAACCTAAGCTCACAATGGCGCCCGTCTCATGACATAGTACACCACGTCTGCCCCGGGAACGCGAGCCAGGCACGTCCTTGCCTAGCCGGACGATTGCGCCGGCGGCACGCGCTCGGCATGCGTGAACAGGCGAAAGAAATTGGCCGTCGTGACGTGCGCCAGCTCGGTCACGTCGACGCCTCGTACTTGCGCGACTCGCTCAGCCACATGGCGCACAAACGCCGGCTCGTTGGTTTTGCCCCGATGGGGTACCGGGGCCAGGTAGGGTGCATCGGTCTCGATAAGCAGGCGCTCTGCCGGCACGGCTTCCGCCACCCCGCGCAGATCACTGGCATTGCTGAAGGTCACAATTCCCGAGAACGAGATGTAAAAGTTTAATGCCAGCGCCGCCTCGGCCACATCCCGGGTGCCCGTGAAACAGTGCATGACGCCGCCGACCTCGTGGGCGCCTTCCTCACGCATGATACGCAGCGTGTCTTCCGCAGCGTCGCGCATATGCACGATCAAGGGCTTGCCACACTCCCGGGCCGCGCGAATGTGGCAGCGGAAACGCTCGTGTTGCCAGCGAAGATCGCCCCGCGAGCGGAAGTAGTCGAGGCCGGTCTCGCCGATGGCGACGATGCGCCGGTCATCGGCGAGCGCCAGCAGATCGGCCACGCCCGGTTCGCGGCCGGCGCGTTCGTTGGGATGCACTCCGACCGAGGCAAAGATGTGCGCGTGCCGCCGGGCCAGGTCGCGCACCTGTGGGAAATCCTCCAGATTCACGCCGACGCACAGCAGGTGGGCCACGCCATTGTCGCGCGCCCTTTGCAGCACGGCGGCGAGGTCGGTGCTTAGCGGCTCGAAGTTGACGTGACAGTGCGAATCGACGAGGTCCAGCACCGTCACATGGTGTGCGTGGGACGATCGGAACTGAGCACGCCCGCCAGAATGCCTTCGATCTTGTTGCGGGCGACGCCGGAGTCTTTCTCGCTGAATTGAATGCCGATGCCCGCGGTACGGCCGCCTTGGGCCCCGGCCGGGGTAATCCACACCACGTGTCCGGCGACGGGAATCTTTTCCTTGCTGTCGAGCAGGGTCAACAGCATGAACACCTCATCACCGAGCTTGTAACGCCGGTTGCTGGGCACGAAAAGCCCGCCGCCCTTGACGTAAGGCATGTAAGCAGCATAGAGCGCATTCTTGTCCTTGATCGTCAACGACAGCACCCCGGGGCGCGCCAAGGGCACCGGTCGCATGGGCTTTTTGGGAAGCTCGGCCATAGAGACAGATTAATTCAACGTCTGCTTATTCTTGCCTGATAGTAGTCCAACGTATCAAAATGTCTTCCACAAGCAGCAAATTATCGACGGGCGTTGCCAACAGCCGGTGGGCGTCTGCGACAGCATCGGCAAATTCGTAGAGCTTCTTCAAGTTTAATCCCTCGGCCAAAGCGTGCAAACTGGATGCCAAGTCCGCGTTGGCCAAACGCCCCGGCTGCACGCCGGCCAGCGTCAGTTTGATCAAATCGGCCACCAAGCCCTGTAGCCAGCCGAGGCACACCAGCGGCCCGACAGCTTGCCACCGGCCCGCGCAGGCGACCGGATCGCCCTCCCCCGCCGCGAGCGCCTGGATATCTGCAAATAGCCCACTGCGCTCCTCGAGGAAGCCGCCGGCCAGCAAGTGCAGTGCTTGTAAGGGCGCCCCACTTGCCAGATCGATCGCCAGCTCCGCCGACGCACTCGGTGCGCCCTGCGCGAGCAGCCAGGCGAGCGCCTCGGCCCGCGCCGGTGGCCTGAGGTCCAGACGCTGGCAGCGGCTGCGAATCGTTGCCGGGAGCGCCCCCGGCCGCTCGCTCGTCAGCATCAGGATATTCCCGAGCGGCGGCTCCTCAAGCAATTTCAGCAGGCTGTTGGCGGCGTTCAAGTTCATGCGCTCCGCCGGCGAGATGATCGTGACCTTGTGCCCGCCAGCGTGCGGCCGGGTCGTTACGAACTCGATCAAGGCGCGTACCTGATCGACGATGATCGGCTTACTGGCCTCGAGCGGCTGCACACGGGCGAGATCAGGGTGCATGCCGGCAGCCACCATTTGGCAATCCTTGCAGGCGCCGCAGGCGTCACCGTCGGCGCTGGGCTGCGCGCACAGCAGCGCCCCTGCCAGGCGCTCGGCAAAGGCCTGCTCGCCAAGCCCTGGCGGTCCCGTGACCAGGAGCGCATGCGCCAGTCGCGAGCGATCACGGGCCACGCTGCGCCACAGCGCATCGTGCCACGGCAGGCGATCGCTCGTCAGCGCGGCGGGCTCAGGCAGCGACATGGAGAAATTCCCGCACCGCTTGTTGGACCCGATGTTTCACTTCTTGCGGCGTGGCCGCGGCGTCGATGACGCGCAGGCGTTCAGGGTCGCGCGCCGCCGCCTCCAGATAGGCTTGTCTGACGCGCGCGAAAAACTCGCCGCCTTCACGCTCGAAGCGATCCGGATGACTGCGGTTACCGGCGCGCGCCAGACCAGTGGAAGGGTCGACGTCGAGCAACAAAGTTAGATCGGGTCGCAAGCCGCCTTGCACCCAGCGCTCGAGCGCAGTGATGCGTTCGCGGGACACGCCGCGACCACCTCCTTGGTAGGCATAGGTGGCATCAGTAAAACGGTCGCACACCACGGCCTTGCCGGCCGCCAACGCGGGTTCAATGACTTTGCGCAAGTGATCGGCGCGCGCAGCAAAGATCAGCAAGGTCTCGGTGTCGGCGGAGATGTCTACGTCGCCGCCGTGCAAGAGCAACTCACGCAAGCGCTCGCCGAGCGGGGTGCCTCCTGGCTCGCGCGTCAAAACCACCTCACGTCCGGCCTGCACTAACACCTCTTTGACATATGCAAGCCCGCTGCTTTTGCCGGCGCCTTCGATACCCTCCAGCGTGATGAAGAGCCCGCGACTCATCGACTGTGATCGCGGCCGCTCAATTCGTCACCGAGTAGGAGGAAAAACTTTGCGGTTTGCCTCCGAGCTGATACTTGATCACGGCATTGTTGTGCTCTTGCAGCGTCTCCGAAAAATGATGCGAACCATCCCCACGCGAGACAAAGTAGAGCGCTTTCGTCGGCGCGGGATGCATCACCGCATACAGCGCGTCGCCACCGGGCATGGCGATCGGTGTGGGCGGCAATCCACGCCGAGTATAAGTGCTGTAGGGCGTATCGCGCTTGAGATCGCGGCGACGCAGGTTGCCATCAAACGACGGTCCCAGGCCGTAGATCACCGTCGGGTCCGATTGCAGACGCATGCCGGCACGCAAACGATTGATGAAAACGCCGGCAATCAGTTGCCGCTCAGTGGCGCGTCCCGTCTCCTTCTCGACAATGGAAGCGAGAATCAACGCCTCGTACGGCGTCTGCAACGGCAAGTCGGGGGTGCGCGCCACCCACTCACGTTTTAAACGCCGCTGCATTCGGTCAAACGCCCGATGCAGCAGCGCCAGGTCGGTCGTGCCGGCCGAATAGCTATAGGTGTCCGGATAAAATTGACCCTCTGGGTGCAGATCGGCCTGGCCGAGACGCGCCATGATTTCTGCGTGACTCATGCCATCGAGCGTTTGCGTCAACTTGCTGGCACCGCGAATCGCCTCGAGAAACTGATCGAACGTCCATCCTTCGATCAACGCTAATGGATACTCGATCACTCGCCCCGCAACGACCTGATCGAGCAGCTGGCGGGGCGTCGTGCCCTGCTCAAAGTTATACTCCCCCGCCTTCAGGTTTCGCGCATCGCCGCTGAGATAGGCCAGAAGGACCAACGAGTACGTGTCCGGTAGCAGCCCCTTGTCATACAGCGCGTGCGCGAACGCGTACATCGACGTTCCCGGCTTGACCACATGCGCCTTGACGCCGATTTTCGTCGGGTGGTTCCACGCCCATGCCAAATAGCCGACGACGCCGATGCAGACGATGACAGCGGCATAGACGCTCAATCTAATCAGCTTTGCCACCGCAGTAATACTCTTCGAGACTCTGCTGCAAACGCCGGGTCACGGACCCGATTGGGTAACGCCTGGATTCTACACGTCGGACCGGCCAGATGCCGATCAGGCTATTGGTCAGGAAGAGCTCGTCGGCGTCATCGAGCTGGGCGCGCGAAATTTCGGTAATCTCAAAGGGCAGCGCTGCCTCGTGCGCGTATTCCAGCACGCTCTCGCGAATGACGCCCTCCACACCTGCTTCTGACAAATCCGGCGTGAGTAGCGTTCCCCTCGAGACTAAAAAGATGTTGCTGGCCGTGCCCTCGATCAAGCGATCCTTGTCGTCGAACATCAAGCCCTCCGCAAAATCCCTTTGCCATTCTGCACGTGCCAGCACCTGTTCGAGGCGATTGAGATGCTTGATGCCGGCCAGCGACGGATTTCTCGATAGACGCATGCGGCATATCCGTACGTCGACGCCGGTCTGAGGATTAGCGGCGTCGTAGTCTGGCCAGGGGCGCAGGTACAGTAGCCGCGTCGGCGGCCCGCTGTCCCAAGGCGCATAGCCGCCTGCCCCGGGACCGCGCGTTAGCGTTAACTTTAGCACCGCCCGCGCCACGTCGTCACACAGCCGTTGCGCCTCCTCGTACAGCAGCTGTGCCGGCGGCGGTTCTATACCTAAACGGCTGCAGCCCCGCAACAGGCGCGCGAGGTGTCGGTCCCAAAGCAGCGGCTGGCCTGCCCGTATGGCAATCGTTTCGAAAAGGCCGTCGCCATACTGCAGGCCCCGGTCGTGGATGGTTACGCCGTTTCGCGCCTCGCCGTTGACGAGGCCCGTCGTGAACGGATTCATCCGTGTCCTAGCGCGCGCAACATTCCCTTGGCCTTGGCACGGGTTTCTTCCAGCTCCCGGCGCGGCCGCGAATCGGCAACGATACCGGCTCCGGCACGCAGGGAAAGCTGTCTTCCCCGCTGTACGATGGTTCGAATCAGAATATTGAAATCCATCGTGCCATCGCGATTGAGGTAACCCATGGACCCTGTGTAGACCGCGCGCGGGCTGCCCTCGAGCTCGGCGATAATCTCCATGCATCGCACCTTGGGACAGCCGGTGATGGTGCCGCCGGGAAACACGGCGCGGATCACCTGCGCCGGCGTAACACCTTCCCTCAGGGTACCGCACACCTCCGACACGATGTGGTGCACATGACGGTACGACTCGAGCGCCATCAACTCCTGCACCCGCACGGTGCCTGGGCGACAAACGCGCCCGAGATCGTTGCGCTCCAGATCGATCAGCATCACATGTTCGGCGCGTTCCTTCGGGTGGCGTAACAGATCACGCGACCATTGCTGGTCTTGGTCGCGATTTTCGCTGCGTGGGTAAGTGCCGGCAATGGGTCGCGTGGAGATCTGCGGGCCTTGCACCCGTACCAGGCGTTCGGGCGACGAGCTGATGACGGCCGAGCCATCGCCCAGCGTCATCAAACCGGCGAACGGGGCCGGGTTGGCGCGGCGCAGCCTTTTATAAACCGCGGCCGGCGATACCGTCGTGTCGAGGGTGGCGCGCCAAAAACGCGAGAGATTGACTTGGAACACATCGCCGGCGCGTATGTAGGCCAAAGTTTGTTGCACGCCGTCGAGAAAAATCTGCGCATCCTGCTCTTGCAGATCGATGACTTTGAGCTCCTGTGCATCGATGTGGCCACGGCGCTCGAGATCGCTGCGCATGCGTGGCAATAACACCGGCGCCCGGTCGCTTTCACACACTAGTTGTGTGCGTCGGCTGGCGTGATCGCGAATGATCGCCGCCGGAATACGCGTGAGGCGCGCCACCGGCAACGCCGAGTCCATCGGTATGTGCGCCAAGCGTGGTTCGATCTGCGTGACCAACTCGTAACCGAGATACACGAACCAGCCGCCACGAAAGGGTATGTCTTCTGATTGCGCCGTCGCGGGCGGCGGCCAAGCGCTGCGATGCCAGAGGGCATCCAGGGCGTGAAGGAAGTCGCCGCTAGCGGCGATGTCGCCTTCGCATAGCAATTGCCCGTCTGTCTTCAGGCTGACGGAATACTCAGGGAAAGCGAACAGGATATCGAAACGCGCCTGGGCCGTGCCGTGCGCGACGCTCTCGAGCAGATGTGGGTAGCGCTGCGGCTCGAGACGCTGGAGCTCAAGCAGATCGCGAAAGGTGTCGACGGTCTGACAAACGTAGCCCGGCGCGTAAAGCGCCTCGTCGAGTGTCTTCGGCAGACTCACATGAGCTTACGCAGCACCAAGGTGCCGTTGGTTCCGCCGAAACCGAAAGAGTTGGTCAGGGCCACATCGACCCTCATCTCGCGAGCACTGTTGGGTACATAGTCCAGGTCACATTCGGGATCGGGGTTTTGCAGATTGATCGTCGGCGGTACAACGCCGTGGTGGACAGTGAGCGCCGTGTAAATGGCCTCTACACCTCCGGCCGCCCCCAACAAGTGGCCCGTCATCGATTTGGTCGAGCTGACAGCGAGCTTGCGCGCATGATCACCGAAGGTCGCCTTGACGGCGAGGGTTTCGGCCACGTCGCCAAGCGGCGTTGATGTGCCATGGGCATTCAGGTATTGAACGTCCTCGAGATTCACGCCGGCATTTCGAAGCGCGTTGCGCATGCAGCGCGTCGCCCCTTCACCGCTTTCCGGCGGGCTCGTCATATGATGCGCGTCCCCGCTCATGCCGAAACCGGCAAGCTCACAGTAGATGCGGGCCCCACGCGCCCGCGCATGCTCGAGTTCTTCCACGACCACCACGCCGGCACCCTCGCTGAGCACGAAACCGTCGCGATCCTTGTCCCAAGGCCGGCTCGCGCCTTCGGGGTCGTCGTTGCGCGTGCTGAGCGCCTTGGCGTTCCCGAACCCGGCAAGCGACGTCGGTGTGACCGCCGCCTCTGCCGCACCGGCGATCATGGCGTCGGCGTCGCCATATTCGATTAATCGCGCCGCGTCGCCAATCGCATGTGTGGCCGTCGAGCACGCTGTCACAATGGCCAAGTTCGGCCCTTTGAGCCCGCACATGATCGAGAAATCGCCTGCCAACATGTTGGCGATGCTCATCGGGATGTAAAACGGCGAAACGCGGCGCATCCCCTTCTCCAGCAGCACCTTGGTCGTCGCCTCAATGGTGCCGATGCCGCCGATGCCGGATCCGAGATGCACGCCGATGCGCTCGGCATTGGCCTCTGTCACTTCGAGACCGCTGTCGCCGAATGCCTCGATGCTGGCGGCCATGCCGAGCTGTATGAAACGATCCATGCGTCGCGCTTCTTTTTCCGACATGAAACGCTTGGCATCGAAGTCTTTTACCTCACCGACAATGCGTGAGGGATATCCAGTGGCGTCGAACTGCGTGACCGGGCCGATGCCGCTTTGCCCGGCGCAGATCTTCTGCCAGTTTTCGTCGATCCCAATTCCGAGCGGCGACAGGATGCCGAGCCCGGTGATGACGACACGCCGCTTGCTCAAGAGCCCGCTCCTTCGGTCGGTACTAGTCGGTGTAATAGCGTGTGTGCCAAATGCAGCAAGGGGCCGCCCCACGTTCGTGGCAAACGGCCCCCCATGCGGAAGCTATGCGTTTAATTGCGAGTTGATGTAGTCGATCGCCTGTTGCACGGTACTGATCTTTTCCGCCTGTTCGTCAGGAATCTCGCAGCCAAACTCCTCCTC
>CAYGAS010000377.1:0-1737 GCA_964347935.1 uncultured Nitrospiraceae bacterium
GCACCTGCTCCATCAGGTCGCACAGCGTTTTCTGCTCGGCGAATGTGTGATCCGACGCCAGCACCAATGTTTTCCCGCCCTCTTCCCTGACGGCTTGGGCCAGGCTAGCGATACCGGTCACCACCGGGCGGATGCGTGCATGCTGATCGTGTTCGGCGAGCCAGCTTGTGGCCTGTTGCAACAGGCGCTGATAGGTGTCGGCGTCGGTATCGCAAAGTGTTGCGTTGCTTAGCTAGGGTCGGCACAATCTTTACGATGATGCCGCCGGTGATTTGGCCCCGCCAATAAAGCTACGCGCCCGGCTGATCGTTCTTCGAACCCAAATACACGATGGCACGTGCATTGCCGCCTTGGCTTGAGCCGACGTTACCGTTTTTGCGGTGGCGCAGCCGTGTCAATCGACAGGTGGTGCGCGAGGACCTGATCGCAGGTGTGACGGGGGCGGTCCTGATGGTCCCGCAAGGGGTCGCCTTCGCGATTATCGCCGGGATGCCACCACAATACGGACTGTATGCCGGCATGATACCGGCGGTCGTCGCGGCGCTTTTCGGCTCATCGTGGCATCTTGTCTCCGGTCCAACGACTGCGGCATCGGTGGTACTGTTTTCCGCCCTCAGCGCGTATGCCGAACCAGGAAGCGTCGCCTATGTGCAGCTCGCGATCACGCTGACGTTTATGGTGGGCATTCTTCAGTTCAGCATGGGAATGCTGCGCCTAGGGGCCATAGTCAATTTCGTCTCGCACTCGGTGATTGTGGGCTTTACCGCCGGCGCGGCGATCCTGATTGCCGCCAGTCAACTGAAGCATTTCCTCGGCCTGCACGTCGTGCGCGGCAGCCACGCATACGAAATCCTGTATGAAGCCAGCACCCACGTGGCAGAAACCAATCCCTACGTCGCCGTAGTCGGGGTCGTGACGCTGGCAAGCGGGCTTGCGATCAGACGCTTCACGCCGCGCGTGCCCTATCTGCTCGGAGCGATGGTCGTTGGCACCCTTGTTTCCGTGCTTCTTGATTTTTTGCTGGGCGCGCAACGCACGAATATAACAACCGTCGGTGCCTTACCGGCTACGCTGCCGCCCTTATCCAGTCCTGAGTTGTCCTTTGCGGCGCTTAAACAGCTCGCCCCAGCCGCCCTGGCCATGACGCTGTTTGCGCTGACTGAGGCCGTTACCATCGCACGCTCACTTGCCCTGCGCTCTGGCCAGTACATCGACGGAAACCAGGAATTCGTCGGCCAAGGGCTATCGAATATCGTCGGGTCCTTCTTCTCGAGCTATGTGGCCACGGGCTCGTTTAACCGCAGCGCCCTTAACTACGAAGCGGGTGCCAACACACCGCTTGCGGCAGTGTTCGCTGCGTTCTTTTTGATGCTCATCGTGGTGCTTCTTGCGCCACTTACGGCTTTTCTCCCCAATGCGGCGATGGCGGGTATCCTGTTTCTGGTCGCCTGGCGACTGATCGATGTTCCTTATATTAAGAAAATCATGCGCACGAGCCGTCAAGAAACCTTCGTGCTCACCACGACATTTATCGCCACGCTTTTGTTAGATCTCGAGTTCGCGATTCTGCTAGGCGTGATGGTGTCCCTATTCCTGTTTCTATTGGAGACCGCACGTCCGCGCATGTACTCACGTGTGCCAGATCCACGACGGCCGGGGCGTAACTTCAATACAGACCCGAAATTGCCCGAGTGCCCACAGCTCAAGATCGTGCGCATTGACGGCTCCATCTATTTT
>CAYGAS010000378.1:0-20918 GCA_964347935.1 uncultured Nitrospiraceae bacterium
AAGCCGTTTCGCACCGGTGAACCACTCTGGGCCGCCGGCACGCTTCCGGCGCGACTCAACGTCGTTCCCCTGGAGGACCGGCGCGTGCTTGCTATGACCTTTCCGATCCCGCCGGTCATCGCGTACTGGCAGAGCAAACCGGTCAATTACGTCGCCAATTTGCTCGGTTACGAAGGTGAGGGCAGTTTGCTGTCGCTACTAAAAAAACAAGGGTGGGTGGAAACGCTGAGCGCAGGCTTAGGAGCTAGTAGCATCAGCGAGGCGACTTTTTCCGTCTCCATGCAGCTGACGGAGCAAGGCCTCGAGCATGTCGACGAGATCGTTTCGTACGCATTCCGCTACATCGACCTTATCCGGGAGCAGGGCATCAGCGAGCGGATTTTTGATGAGCAGCGGCGCATCGCCGAGATGGACTTTCGTTTCCAGGAAAAGACGTCCGCTATCCGTTATGCGAGCATGGTTGCTGCCAACCTACAGGTCTACCCGGCCGCCGAGGTGCTACGAGGACCTTACGCAATGGATCACTATGATCCTGCCTTGATCCGTCGTTTTCTCGATGAGCTTCGGCCCGAACATCTGCTACTGACCGTAAACGCCAAGGGTCTACCGACTGACGCCGAGGAGCCCTGGTTCGGGGCGCCCTACGCCCTCACGCGGATGAGCGACGCGCTTGTCGCACGCGCGCGCCCCACTGCTGCCGATGCCCGCCTCGCGATCCCGGGGCCCAACATATTCCTGCCGGACGACCTCACCCTCAAAACACCCAAAGAAGCAACGCACAGGCCCGTTCGGATCAGAACGACGCCTGGTTTGCAGCTTTGGTTCCAGCAGGACACGACGTTCAAGGTGCCGCGCGCGGATTTCTACTTCAGTCTTCGCAGCCCGCTGGCGAACGACAGCCCACAGCATGCGGTCCTGACCGAGCTCTATGTAAAGCTCGTTAACGACCAGCTGAACGAATTCGCCTATCCCGCGTACCTGGCAGGGCTGAACTACGAGCTGTACAAGCATCTGCGCGGCATTACCGTGCGCATTTCCGGCTACAGCGACAAGCAGGCGGTCTTGTTGTCCCGCGTGGTGGATGCGCTGGCAAAGCCTGTGATCGATCCGCGCCGTTTCGCCATTGCCAAGGACGAGCTCGTGCGGGATCTGAAGAACGTCGAGCTGGAAACGCCTTACCGCCAGACCACATCCGAGATCACCAAACTTCTGCTGCGTCCCTACTGGGCAGAGGAGGAACGGCTCACAGCGCTGGAAGCGCTTACCGCCGCCGACCTTGGAGACTTCGTGCCGAAGCTGCTGCGGCAAATTAATATTGTTGCCTTGGCGCACGGCAATCTGTCTCGTACGGACACGTTAGCCTCTGCGGACATACTGCAACAGCGTTTGCTGGCTTCGGCTACGGCAACCGACGTACCGGCAGGCGAGGTTCTCAAGCTGCCGAGCGGTGAAGAATTCGTGCGCCTGCTCAGCATCGACCACCCTGACTCCGCGCTTACGATCTACCTGCAGGGGGCAAACAAAAGCTACGCGACGCAGGCGAAAACCGCTCTAACGGCGCAGATCGTGTCCACGCCTTTTTACAATGACTTGCGCACTGAAAAACAGCTCGGCTATGTAGTTTTCGCCAGCTCGCTGCCTGTACTCGAGGTTCCAGGCATCGCCTTTGTCGTGCAATCACCCAATACCAATCCGGCAGCGCTGGAGAAGAACGTGGTGGATTTTATCCGTGGCTACGCGAATGTGCTGCATGACATGAGGGAAGAAGAGTTCGCCAGGCACAAGCAGGCCCTGCTGACTCGTATTATGCAGAAAGATCGCAATTTGCAGGCGCGCTCGAACCGTTTTTGGAATGACATCGACCGCAAGCGCTACAAATTCGACTCACGCGAGCGTCTGGCGAAGGCGGTGCGCAGGATAGACAAGAAAGTAATGGAAAGGTACTACCGCGATCTGCTGCTCGGCAAACAACAGCGACGCCTCGTCGTTCTGAGCGCAGGTACCAATCATGGCGGCGCGTCAGTGGCGAGTGTAGACAGTTCCGAGATCATCCTTATAAAGGACAGCTCCGCCTTCAAACAACAGCACCGCTACTTTCCGCGATAGCCCAGGATACGCCGGTTACAGCTCTTTGAGGCAATTTTGCAGCGTGGACTCGTCGAGGAAGTAGTGGCAGATCTCGCGCTCACCGTGCGCCAAGACGGGTACCTTGTCGCCGTAACGGGCGATGAGCGCCGGGTCGGCAGCAATGTCGATCACCTGCAAGTCGAAGTTTAACCTCGAGCGCCACGGCTCAAGCTCGGCGCGCATCTCTTCACACAAGTGACAGTCTTGGCGAATATATAGCGTCAAGATGGTCTCGCGCATCGGTCTGCGCTATTTGTCGAAAGCAAAGGTTTCACCGAATTTGCTCGCCGGGAAGGTGCTTGCCGCCTGCTGCGCTTCCCCGTAGCCCTTGTCAATGTACTTACGCGCTTTCGCGGTTGCACGATCAGTGAACATCACGTACTTGCACTTTTCGAACAATTTCTTCGCTTCGGCCTCCTCCAGTATCTCTAGTTCCACGCTTGCCTTCCAAGCACCAAAACGCACGTGCTGCTGGATGTAGTACGTCTTGCCGGCGTCTACGTGCATTCTGATAGCATTAACGTTCTCGGCCTTGGACCAGAACACGTGCTCGCCCGGCGCAAGGTATGCATAAGTGTAGTTCTTCCCTTTGGTAACACCGAGAAATTCTCTATCGGCAAATGCCCACATCTTGATGGCAAAACCCATCGTCGCCGGTCGTACGATGTAGACCAGCGCCTTGTCGGCGCGCTGCTCGCCCCATTGTTCCACTTTGTGTTCGATCAAATAAGGCTCCTGCTTGGCTAGCGCGGATCCCGTGACCGCGAGTGACAATAGGAGCATCGTTAAATATCCTGCCTTGCGCATCGGTCTTACTCCTCAATGGCTTGAATTCCCACGAAACTGCCTGCTGTAGCACCACCTCCCCACTCACTCGTTTTACGCGCTTGTCGCGCTGCGCCACCAGCTTGCTTATTGTGATCGTGCCTTGCGGGCGCGTACAGATGGCCCGCGCACGAGCCCTATCCAATTCCAGGTAAATTCGCTTAGCTATCTTGACATCGTTGGCGTTAGCCAGCGTGGGATCGGCGGCGCCCGCAGCGACCTGCATTTGCGGCAAGGGCTTCGAGAGACACGGCGAGTCCGCCGCAGCTAGGACGCTGAGAAGAACTGTTGGCAATCCTCTACGCAATCGGCGACCGCCGCCCTGTAGAGCTTCTCCCCGGCCTCGATGCTGGCAAGGGAAGGATCGGAGCCGATGCGGCCGTCGGGAAAGCGCCGCCTATAATCGGCAGCGTCGCGAATCTCGCCCTTCGGGGCGATCTTCGGATCCATTTCAGCGGTCTTGACCGCTTCGGGGTAGGCAAAGTAACTCAGCGACACTTCGGCCGGCGTGGCATGACTGCCTTCGGCCTCACCAAACAGCTGTTGCGACAGCGCCTTGACGCGCGACCCCACCCACCAGTTGGCGAGCTTGCAACGCAGCGCAGGTCTATCCACGGCGGCGATCCCGAGGCTGCTCTCCGCATAGATCTCGGAAAACGCGGCCGTGACGGTGGCCGTGTTGCCACCGTGCCCGTTCAAAAAATAAAAACGATCGAATCCATGCACCGCAAGCGAATGTACCACATCACGGATGAGCGCCAGCAGCGTGCTGGGGCGCAGCGTAATTGAACCGGGAAAACCGAGATGATGCTGCGCCATGCCGACACTCAGGGTGGGCGCGATCAGTACATCCGTCTCTTTGGCCACGCCCCGGGCAATGGTCTCGGGACAAATTGCGTCCGTGCCGATCAGACCGTTCGGGCCGTGCTGTTCCGTCGATCCGATCGGAATGACGATTCCAGTGGAACGTGTCAGGTAGGATTCAACTTCCTTCCAGGTGCTGAGTTGTAGCAGCATACGTCTTTCTCCATCGGGCTCAATTCAACGTCTCATCGCGCCCACTTTGGCCCGATCCGCGCATCGAGCTTCTTAAGAAACGTCCTGATCCGCCTCGCGTTCGTACCAATGTCACTGCGACCGACCCGCGAAACCGAGCGCACATCAACCCGGCTGCCGTCATCACTCGGGGTAATGCGAACGACGATGTCGTCCTTGAAACCGAACCACAAGGTGGTGTCCGTCGCCTCGAGTCGACCTTCGAGCGGCACGGCGGCAACGATTTCCCATCCCATCGCCTTGCCGACTTCGATCGCGCGCGCGAGCACGTCTTGCGGTGGCAGAGATACTCGCAGTGGCTTGAGATCCGCATAAGCACGCTGCTGCTGCTCAGCAATGGCCGCGCCGCCATAGACAGCGGGATTGGGTGCATCGGCACGCAGCGAAAGTATAGAAACAAATTCTGGCGGATCCCCGGTATCGGTGCTGATGTCATGAATCGGCGGCAGCGAACGTGCAAGCCGCAGGTAGCTCCAAGGAAGCCCGACTGTGATGACACAGAAAGCCACGCCCAGCAATGCCGCCACCAGGCTGAGCCACATCTGCCGTAACCAAGCAAAAATCGCGACCACCACGCCTAGAGCCATGAGCGGCAGTGCACTGTAGGCTGACCAACGTAACACCGAAAAGCCGGTGCGAAAATCCCACCACTCCCATCTGTGTCCCAGACCAGACGCGAGCGCCGCCAGCGCACAGCCAAGGGAGAGGAGCAGCACTAGTGTCGCGATAATGAGAGTGATACGGTGCATAGAGGGCCGGTTCAGTCAGTTCACGTCGACCGAAGGGCAAGAGCCGATGTTATGAGGGCCGACGCGAGATAGGTGCTCCAAGCCATAGTGAGTCACAGTTAAGGGCGGGCGCCACCTTTGCCATTGCCTGCTATCTTACACCTTGTTAGCCTGCGGGGCCGCCGAACCGTGCCGCTGCCGTGCCATTTCCCGAATGCGCTCCACGCCCGTATCATGACCAGCCGATGGTATTTGCCTACTACCACCGACTCTCGAGCGCGCACAAGCGCGTGTACCGCAAAAGCGACGCCGTCGCCGTAATCCGCCTGCCACAGCCAACACCGTTAAAACCGCTGGCGATGAAGCTTTCGCAAGCCTTGCACGCTGAGAACAAGTTGCTCACGCAACGCATTTGCCAGGCGCTGGCCGACGGCATCACCACACGGCTACAGGTACCGGCAGTGCGCATCGAGTTGCTTGCGGTCAGGCCAAGCGATGACTGGGGTGAGCTGCATGGGCTTTATACACCGAGATCCACGCGCAAGCGCGCGGTCATTCAGCTGTGGATGCGGACCGCCCATCACAAACGCGTTGTCGCCTTCAAGACCTTCTTGCGAACGCTGCTGCACGAGCTTTGTCATCATTTCGACTATGAGCTGCTGGGCCTGGCGGATTCTCTACACACCGAAGGTTTCTACAAACGCACAGCGAGTCTTTTTCACCAACTCGTAGAGACGGCGTGAGCCGCGGGCGCGTGCCGGCATAGGCTTGATTTCCGGGCACTTCAGCCCCATTGACAACACATTGCGATTCTCGTCCGTTGAGTAGATACTGGCACTATGATCATTTACGACCTGCATTGCAGCGCCGGGCACCAGTTCGAGGGCTGGTTCAGCGACGCTGGCGACTACGCCCACCAAAAGGCGCAGCGGCTACTCAGCTGTCCAGTCTGCGAATCGCTCGAGGTCGAAAAACGGCCGACGGCGAGTCACGTCCGGACCCAGCTGCCGGCAGCGTCTGACCCAAGGCCGGCAGCCAAAAGCGTAGGGCAGCAGCAGAAAGTGCTTCGGGCGATTAATCGCTACGTAAGGGAGAACTTCGCCGATGTCGGCACAGCGTTTCCCGACGAAGCGAGAAAGATTCATTATGGGGAAGCGGAAGCGCGCAATATCCGGGGGATAACCACGCACGATGAGTTCCGAGCGCTGCGTGACGAAGGCGTCGAGGTCCATGCACTGCCGGCAACCCCCCGAGATAAAGAAAAACTAAACTGACGCTAGCCGCGGGCGCGTGAGCCCGAGCCCAATAAGACTGCCTAGACACCCTTGCATCAATTTTTCGAGTCGACCCGATAGCGCTCGATCACATCCGGATTGAGCGCGATCCCCATACCCGGCTCCTGCGGAACTTTCATGTAACCATCTTCGATTTGCGGGAAGTCGATCGGTAGTTGCCACAACAAAGGGTCGCGGGTGCGGTCGTGGAAGATCTCCACGTAGGTGCCATGGCGATTGCCCGCAATTAAATGAACGGCGATCTGCGGCTCCTCGTGATGCGCCATCTCCACATTCATCAAGCTGGCCATAGACGCGATACGCTGCCACTCGGTCACGCCACCGCAGAGCGTACAATCGGTATTGAGCACGTTGACAGCGCCCTTGCTAATGAGGTCCCGACAGGCGCGTCCCGAGATCTCGCCTTGGCCGACAGCGATCGGTATCGAGGTCTTCGCCTGCAATAAACGCAGGCCGTCGGTCTGGTCATACCACGCCACCGGTTCTTCCATCCAACGCACGTTCAGCTTCTCACTCTCCAACGCGACGCAAAATGCGATGGCCTCTTTAGGCGACCACGCCTGATTGGCGTCGACGGCGATGACAAAGTCGGTGCCACCCGCCTTGCGGGCTGCGCGCACGCGCGCCAGATCTTCTTCTAGGCTCGCGCGGCCGACCTTCATCTTAATGCCGGCAACGCCGTCTCGGCGCAGTGCCTCGATCTCGGCAGTGATCGCGGCGATCGCGTCCTCGCCCGGCTGCGGGTAGTAGCCGCCGATGGAAATCACCGGCACCCGCTCGCGATGACCGCCCAGCAGCTTATACACGGGTACGCCGTAGAGCTTGCCCACTGCATCCCATAGGGCATTATCCACACAGCTGATTGCCTGCATGAGAATGCCGTGTTGATGCATGTTGAGCTGATGCAGACCGCGCTGACCGAGGTCGATATTGCTATGGAACATGCGCTCCCAATGGCGGCCGATATCGCGTACGTCGGCACCAGTCAGCATGGGCGCAAAATGCTCGCGGATCAGTGCGACGATCTGATTTTGCGTGTGAAACTCATCGCCGCCGTAGGTTTCACCGCGCAGACCATTGGCCAAGTGCACGCGTGTGATGATGGTCGGGCGCGACTTCACCTCGTAGGTGCCGCCCTTGAAAACTCTTTCGAGTTTCATGTCGAGCGGAATCACCTCTATGTAATCGATCTTCAATTGATCCTCCAATAGCTGTACCGGGCCTCTAGAGGAAGGCAAATTTCGCCGCAAACAAGGCCGCGATGGTGGCGACAGCAGGCGAGCACTCACGATAACGTCCGCTGAGCAGTTTAACAGCGACATAAGTGACAAAGCCTAGCCCGATACCGTGCGCGATGGAAAACGTGAGCGGCATGGCGATGGCCGCGACCACCGCGGGCGCCGCTTCGCTCACGTCTTCCCAGTTGATCTCAGCGAGACCGCGCGTCATCAAGCAGGCCACAAAAAGCAGCGCCGGCGCGGTAGCGTAGCCCGGCACGGTCTGTGCCAACGGTGCGAGAAACAGACACAACAGGAATAACAGCGCCACCACCACCGCGGTCAGCCCGGTGCGTCCGCCCACGTGTGTGCCGGCGGCACTTTCGATGTAGCTCGTCGTCGGCGAGGTACCGACCACGGCACCGAATACCGTTGCCGTGGAATCCGCGACCAAGGCCCGTCCGAGTCGCGGCAGCCGTCCCTGCCGATCGAGCAGGCGCGCCCGGTGGGCGACCCCGACCAAGGTCCCAGCCGTATCGAAGAGATCGACAAACAGAAACGCGAGCACGACGCCAACCAGGCTCAGCTCAAGCGCGCCGGGAATATCCAATTGCAAGAAAGTCGGTGCCGGGTTGGGCGGCATGGAAGTCATACCCTTCCAGGGCGACACACCAAACGCGACACCCACGGCGGTGACAGCGAGTATGCCGATCACCACCGCACCGGGAACGCGGCGCTGACTCAAGGCCACGATCACGAAAAAACCGGTCAGTGCAAGCAATGCGCCGGGCGCCAGGAGGTTGCCAAGCGTAAGTAATGTCGCCGGATTGTCGACGACGATACCGGCGTTCTTTAAGGCAATAATGGCCAGAAACAAACCGATGCCCGCTGATATCGCCATCTTCAGGGTCCGCGGTATGGAGTTGATGATCCACTCTCTAACCGGCAACACACTCAAGGCGACGAACAGCACGCCCGAAACGAATACCGCGCCTAAGGCCACCTGCCAGCTGTGGCCGAGTCCGAGTACGACGCCGTACGTGAAAAAGGCATTAAGCCCCATGCCCGGGGCAAGCGCGATCGGGTAGTTCGCATAAAGGCCCATGACGAGGCTACCGAAGGACGCGGCAAGGCAAGTCGCCACAAACACGGCCCCAAAGTCCATCCCGGCGTCGGCGAGAATCGCTGGGTTGACGAAAGTGATGTAAGCCATCGTCAGAAAGGTCGTGACACCGGCAAGCAGCTCGGTGCGCAGATTCGTGCCATGCTCGCGAAGCTTGAAGAACGCATCAAGCATCGAACGCTCTCCCGACAGGTAGGGAGCCCGCACCATAACCAGCGGCATGAGGCGAGTAAAGTCCGGTGCGAGGTCTGATTGCCTTGGGTCCGCCAGCGCCCTCGCACGCAACCGGCGTTGAGACATGTGGCCACAAAAAGGGGATGTCATGGACATCCCCTGTGCGTGCCGCTGTCGTCGTCGGCTATTTCTTGGGTTCGTACGAGAACTTCTGGCCGCCGATCGAGGCCTCGTACATCAGCCCGCCTTTGGCCAGGGTAAACACGGCTACACCACCTTTGTAATCGGCATTGGCCGCGACCCCGGCATCGGCGGCAACGGCGCTGGCCTGCGCCGCAAATTCCATCTTACCCTCGGTCAGACTCTTCAAGGTCGCCGCGTCCTTGAAGAAAATGAGCTCGCTATAGACCTGACCGCCGAACTGAAAACCCACTGTGCCCTGTGACAGCGTTGCGCGGCCGATAACCTGGCTGTTCTTGAACACCAAGCCCTTGCCGTGCGCGCCGCCGATGCCTATGCCGCCCTTGGCAATTTTGGGAAACACGACATAGGCATGCGCTTTGTCGAAAAACGTCTTCAGACTTGGGTCTTTCTTCTTGAACGCCGCTATCGCCTCATTGGCGTTCTGGAGCTCCTTCTCCTCTTTCTTTGGATCCCAGCCTGCACTCACAGGCGTCAACGTTGTGAGAGTGACAGCGAGCACGGCCAATATAGCGGTAGCAACTGATTTCACGTTTCCCTCCATTAAATAGAGTCAGCAGCATGACCAAACAAAAGGGGCAGTCGTCTGCCCCCGCGCGCCCGCATCATAAGACCTAGACATTGCGAAAGCAAACGGAAAGGATTCCCGCTAATAGCATCACAGGAAAGCTTGATAATTGTTCAGCAGTCGACTATCTGAAGATAAACCAGCCGTTCGCGTCTTCGTTGTTCAGACAGGTATCGAAGATCTACCCGATCCCGGCCTAGTGTCGGGTCGACCGCGGCGAGGCTCGTGCCGGTGTGCAGTCGCTGAGGCCAAAGCGGGCGATGGGGACTTAAGAAAAAACGACCAATGACTCTGCAGGTACGCACTGTTTCGGCGCTGATGGTGGCCGCGCTCTTATTACTGGCGCTGCCCGCAGCGGGCGCTGCCGAGCGCTGGTGGGGCGTTGCCGTAGGCGCCGATTACAGTAACTTCGCTCCCATGGGCGTGGTCTCGTTGGAAACGGGTATCTGGCCCGATCACAAGAAATTCGGCTACCAGGCCTATGTGGAGTATGCCGATCCGAGCTGCGACGATTCCATGTGGACGTTGGGCGGCGAGGCGATCTGGCGCCACAAACGATTTTACTTCGGGTTCGGGCTGGCCTTATCTGACGAGCGCCTGTGTGATGGCCGTGCCGGAACGAAATGGAACTTCAGCTTATCGGCGGGCTTCCGCATCAGTAAGCACGTCGATATTCAGTGGCGCCATCGCTCGCACGGCGACGATTTCGGCATCGAGAAAGACAAGCCCAACGAAGGCGTCAATCTGTTCCAACTACGCTGGCGCACACGATGGGGTTCGGGTCACTGATGCCTTAAGGCCATGCCCTTGGCGTTAGATGCACTCTACGCGGTAGCCGGCGCGCGGAAAGTGCACGATGACCTCGCCGACACGTGTGTCCTTGCGAAGAATGGCAATCTCTTGCGCACCGACAGTCACGACGCTACCGGGCACCGCCGGATCGCCGCCGATGCCATCCGGTACAACGGCGACATGCATGCCGGGAGTCAGGCCCTGGGGGTCGCGCGCATCACCCTGCTCGGTCGCTTGCGGGCGCGAGCGACGTGCGATCTCGAGCGCTTCGTTTGCCGTCATATCGCTCGCTGAACCATGACCGATGGCGCGCACGCGCGCTTCCCAATCGAGCAGGTGAGAGAACTCTTCCAATAACGCTGCGCCGCCCGCGTAGCGGCCACGAATAAACCACACGAGGTAATAGACGAGGGCGTCCGCCAACCCCGGCGCGTCACCGAGTATGAATGCCTGCCCGCCGGCCAGCTGCTGCTCGATCCAGCCGAGTTGTGTACGCAATTGCGCCAGGATATGGGGAAGGTCTCCCTTCAGAGCATGCAGATCATAATCGGGGCCGAAGTACAGCCGCCCGCGGTCCGCTGCAAAGTCGCGTGGTAACTCGTCCGCCTGCGCGCCCAACACCAGCGACAGCACCAGGGTAAATAACGGCCCATCGGTCCAGCGGCTGAGCGCCCAGGGCAGTCCCGCCGCGCCCCTGGGGAATAGCGTCGGCTCAGGAAAGCGCCGCTCAAGCTCGCGAATAATGCATTGGCTGTCGCAGTAGATGTGTGCGTCGATCTGCATGATTGGCGTGCGCCGGTAACCGCCGGTTAACGGCATGAGATCCGGTTTGGGCGGAAGGCGCGGGATCTCTACCGAATGCCACGCAAGCTTCTTGATTCCCAACACCACCCGTACTTTCTCCGAGACGGGCGACTGCGGATAATGGTGCAAAATGATGCGCGTCAATGTTTCTCTCCCTTTGTGCTGGTGTGCAGGGTGCAAGAGTAAAACGGCAGGCGAGAAAAACGGTTGCACGTGACGCGGTCCACGTCTAAATCTTTACGGTTTCCGCTGCTGACGCCGGCAAATCCTCATCCCCGCGAGGCCAAGTATGTCCACCGACTTCAATTCTGTACAGCACCGCCGACGCACCGGTCAGGCAATGCCAGCCGACAGTACCGATTGCGTGGATGCCATTACTGCCCTGTGGCGCCGACAATGTCTGCGATTAGCATCAGGAATGCGTACACTCGCTGCCCGCGGCGGACGCCTTGACCCGTTCAGGGGTAACCCGGTGACAGTTTATTTCGACCCACTTGGTTTGCTGATCGGCTTGACGCCGAGGCCTTGGCCAGCGATCGATGCCTCGTACATCAAGCTTTTCTCTGGCAAGTCGAACGCGGCAGCTTCATTGCTGTAGGCGGCACTGGCGGCTGCGCCCGCGGTGGCGGCAATGGCGGTTAACCTTGCACCCCAGAACCCCGCGCAGCACCGGAAAATGGGTGAGCGGCCCCGCTACGGCGACGCTCGACAATGGAAGCGCGGCCACAAGCGTCCCGTTTGCATGGAGTCGGTAAAGGGAATTACCCAAATTCACGCACCAAGCATCCTCGGACGCTGCGAGCTGCGTCGCTCTCGACAGTCACCTCAGTTGGACCGTCATCCCCAACCGTATACCCAACGCCCAACGACGCCGATCAGTAAACCTAGTGCGCGCAGCGTTTGAGCAGGGCTGGCCTTGACCTGGGTTCGCTCCGTAGGGCTGCGCTAGGGCCGCTCGACCAGGGTCAGAGTTTGGCTCGGGGCTCCCACGCGTCCTCGCGGCGGCGTCCGGGCCCGCTGCGCCGCTCCGGCGCGTTGCGTATGCTGGCCCGTCGATCGGCAAAAAGACGACGTCTGCGTAGTCGACGCTCACGACGTTTGGGGACCGCCTTTGCGTTTTGCCGGGCGCGCTTGGCCGCCGCTTGCCGGCGTACCACCAGCAGGCACATGACCACCGCAACCGCGGCGAAAAGGAGGAAAAATGGTGCCGGCATCTTTTTCGATTCCTTGGCGTTTGCGAACTTGCAGAGCAGGACATGCAAAGAACGCGCCAAAATTGCCCAAAACGCTCGGATCCGGCGAAACCAACAGGACTGGGGCGGGCTAGCGGCAAGAAAACAGGGGCTGAAAAGGCCCGCACCGCCGCGGGCTAGATCAACGCGAACCCCAAGGCGGTGTTGACGGTATCTTTGACTGCCGTCAGGGCGGCGTTGATGACCTGCTCGGCTGCGAGCAGTCCTAAACCTTCGAGAGTGAGCAGGACGGTGCGGCTGGCGTTTTTCTGAATATCCAGGTGCAGCCTGGCCTGCTCCTCGGTGATCTGGCCGCGCACGCGCAGTTTTTCGATCGCAGCCAAGGACTGGGCAAGCTTTTTGGTCTCGCCCTCTGCATAATCCTCAATCTCCGGCCATTTTGCCGCAAGCACGTCGCGTGCGGCACCCAGCATTCGCTCCGCAAGCGCGGACACATCGAGGCTCATACCGGCTCCTTTGTCATTGCAATTCCTTTCATTTAGATGCGCCTCGCTTCTTGGCAAGCTCGAGCTTGAGTATCGCTGTGAAGCTTGAGTTAAATGCAGTCCTCAGGGCGTTCAATTGCTCTGTCGAGGGGCAGCCGATCTTGTGTAGTTGCTCGAGCTTGTTCAGGCTATCGTCCAGCAATCGCAATTGTTCAACCGTTAACTCATTCTGTGCAATGGCTGCCGCACGCACGCGAAGGGCACTGACGTCCACCTTGACCTCGCGATAAAATGCCTCGTGATTATCATAGGCGCACTTCTGTGACCCTTGTTGCGCGCCGAGATCGAGCAGAAACGTTTCTACCTGGCGTTGCAAGTGGGTAACAGCCCTGTCGGTCGCCTCATCATAGCTGCTGACAAGCTTGACTGTGCACGCACTCAAGCCCAGCAGCAGAACAAGAAAAAGGCCAGTGACGAGATTATATGGTGTGAATGTCGGCATCCCGTGCGGCATTGCTCCTCTCCACGTTCGCCCAATGTTCGAGCAGGAACTGGAAGCCGAAGGAAGAAGGCGCGACACCTTGAGGTCGTTGTCCCGTCCCGCCGGCCTATCAACCGGGATTTTACATAAGGCAGTTTTTGCAACAAAATGTCTTTTTGCTTGAACCAGCGCTACTGACGAGCGGGCCACGTCTTGACTACGCCGTATGTTTCGCGCCGATCTTTTCTAAGGCTGGTGGCCGCAGCTAGCGCCGGGCTACCCGGGTCGGTCATGGCCGGCGCGGATTCCCTGCGCATGCGCGCCATCCCGAGTAGCAACGAGCTTGTTCCCGCGATCGGCCTTGGAACCTACCGCACCTTCGACGTGGGTAAAAATGCGCGCGCCCTCCCAGAAATCAAACAGGTGTTGCGCGAGTTTGTGGATATCGGAGGGCGTGTGATCGACTCCTCGCCGATGTATGGTCGCGCCGAAACTGTCGTGGGTGATCTCGCTGCTGCGCTCAATGTCCAGGAGCGACTGTTCTACGCCACCAAAGTGTGGGTCCGTGGGCATACAGCGGGCATAGAGCAGATGAAACGGTCGATGCAACGCATGCGCACCGCACGCATGGACCTCATGCAAATTCACAACCTTGTTGACTGGCGCACGCAGTTAAAGACCCTATACGCCTGGAAAGAGCAGGGTCGCATACGCTATCTGGGCATCACGCACTACACGCACAGCGCCTTCGACGAAATGGCCAGCATCATGCGCAACGAGCGAATTGATTTTGTGCAATTCCCTTACAACATCATGTACCGGCATGCCGAAGCCGCGTTGTTACCGCTGGCAGCGGAGCGCGGCATTGCCGTGCTTGTCAACGAGCCCTTCGAACAGGGTGCGTTGTTCAGCCATGTGCGCGGGCAGCGATTGCCGGCTTGGTCGGCCGAGTTCGACTGCCACAGCTGGGCACAGTTTTTCCTAAAGTACGTACTTGCGCACCCCGCCGTTACCTGTCCGATTCCAGCGACTTCCAATCCGAAGCACTTGCGCGACAACATGCAGGCCGGCTTCGGGCGCCTGCCGAGTGCGGGCCAGCGCCGGCAGATGATAGGGTACCTAGAGTCCCTATGAGCAGCGGCACGCAGGTACTTGTGGAAACGCGCGACGGCGTACTGCAAGTCACGCTTAACCGCCCGCGAAAGCGCAATGCGCTCAGTCGTAGCATGCTCGTTGAGCTGTGTAATGTCTTCGCGACGGCGGCGGCGGATCGCACGTTGCTGGCGGCAGTATTACAAGGCGCGGGGGAGAGCTGCTTTGCCGCTGGGGGCGACCTGCGTGACCTGAGTAGCGTGCGCAGCATGGACGATGCGATGGCCATGGCCGCTAGCGGGCGGACGGCGCTGGAGGCCGTGCGAGGTTTCCCTGTGCCGGTAATCGCCGCGTTGAACGGCGATGCGCTCGGCGGCGGTGCCGAGCTTGCGCTGGCGTGCGATTTTCGCATCATGGCCGCACATGCGCGGATCGGCTTCATACACGGACGGCTCAACATCGCCACTGCCTGGGGTGGCGGCGTAGACCTGATGCGGCTGTTGGGGCCGGCGACAGGGCTGCGATTGCTTGCCCGCAGTGAGCTCGTTGACGCAGGCACGGCACTGGCTATGGGTCTTGCCGACGGCACGGCGCGCAGCGATGAAAAGCTCGCTGACGCCGTGCAGCGGTTCGTCGAACCGATACTGCGCCAGACCCCGCAAGTGACGAGGGCTTACAAGGCGCTAGCGCTCGCCGCGCGCCGGGGCGCGTCGCACGAGACGCTGGCGGCGTTAGAAACACGGACGTTCGCCGAGACCTGGGTGCACGACGATCATTGGGCAGCCGCCGACAAGATATTGCGAAAAGGGGGGCAATCATGAGCAAGCCGCGCGCAACCGTGCGATCGGTCGCTGCCACGGCGGGCGAAGAAAAGACACCGGCGCTGCCGTCGAGTCAAACACCCTCGGGGATCGAGGTCCCGGTGGTGGTGACGGCGGACATGCAAAAGCCGCGAGCGCCTGAGCGGCCCGGCGAGTATCCGTTTACGCGCGGGATTTTCGCCGATGGGTATCGCCGACGTTTATGGACCTTTCGCCAGTACTCCGGCTTCGGTTCCGCCGAGGAAACTAATCAGCGTTACCGTTTCTTGCTCGAGCGCGGACAGACGGGATTATCGGTCGCGCTTGATCTGCCGACACAATGCGGTTACGACCCGGTCGATCCTATGGCGCGACCGGAAGTGGGAAAGGTAGGGGTATCGCTGTCAAACCTGGCAGAAGCGGAGATCCTGTTCGACGGCATCGATCTGGAGCGCATCTCCACCTCTTTCACCATCAATGGCACGGCCGCCATGATTTACGCCATGTATCTGGCGGTGGCGGACAAACACGGTGTTGCGCGCGAAAAGCTGACCGGCACGATCCAGAATGACATTTTAAAAGAGTACGTCGCCCGCGGGACCTGGATCTTTCCCGTGCGCCCGTCGATGCGTTTGATTGCCGACACCGTGCTTTTTTCCAACCGTGAGACACCGCGCTTTAATCCGATCAGTATCGCCGGCGCGCATTTCCGCGATGCCGGCGTGACGGCGGTGGAGGAAATGGGCTACACGCTCGCCGATGGGCTGGCTTACGTCGACGAGCTAGTAAAGCGCGGGGGCGATATCAACCAGTTCGCCAGGCGATTGAGCTTTTTCTTTTACGTCCACATGGACTTTTTCGAGGAGGTGTGCAAGTTTCGCGCCGGGCGCCGTTTGTGGGCGCGATTGTTACGAGAACGCTACGGAGTAGAAGATCCGAATGCCCTGCGCTTTCGCTTCGGCGTAGTGTGTGGCGGCTCGTCGTTGACAGCGGCACAGCCGCACAATAACATCGTGCGCGTGGGCATCGAAAACATGGCGGCCGTGCTCGGCGGTGCACAGTCCATCTTCACCTGCGCCTATGATGAGGCGTTCCAGATTCCGACGGAATCGAGCGCCGAATTGGCATTGCGCACACAGCAGATTGTTGCTTACGAAAGCGGTATTGCCAGGACCGTCGACCCACTAGGCGGTAGCCACTACGTTGAATGGCTGACGGATCAGATGGAAGCGCAGATACAGCAGGTCATCAAGGACATTGAGGACTACGGCGGCGCTGTCAAAGCCATCGAGGACGGCTATCTGCAGATGCGCACCGCCGAGCGGGCACGCCAACGCAAAGAGCTCAGCGACCGCGGTGAGCAGGTCGTAGTGGGGGTCAATTACTTCAGTCGACCTGGCGAAGACGATGATGTCAGTGAGGTGTTTCGACTGGATCCGCAATCGCTTAAACGCGTGAGCGAAAAGTACGAAGAACTCAGGGCGCGCCGTGACAATGGCGCCGTGAAACGCTCGCTTGCGCATCTCGAGCAGGCAGCCGCCCATGATGCCGAGAACCTGCTTCCCTACCTGATCGACTGCTGTCACGCCTATTGCACGGTCGGCGAGATGGTGATGGCGCTGAAGCGTCAGTGGGGGGAATTCCAGGAGCCCATTCGATTCTAGTCATACGATGAGCCTGCGCGGTAAAAGATTCTTGATTGCCAAACCGGGGCTCGACGGTCATGACGTGGGCGCAAAGGTGATTGCGTTGGCGCTGCGCGATGCGGGTGCGGAGGTCATCTACACCGGATTACGCAAAAGCCCGGACTATATCGCGCGCGTGGCCATGCAGGAGGACGTCGATGCCATCGGTTTAAGCATCCTCTCCGGCAGCCACATGGAGCTGGTCGAAGAAATCCTCAAGCACTTGCGCGAGCTCGGCGTTGACGACAAACCGCTGTTCGTGGGGGGAACCATACCCGCCGACGATCAACGCGCGCTTAGGCGAGCCGGCGTCAGGCACGTGTTCACCGCGGGCATGCGCATCGAAGACGTCTTGGCAGTCCTCGAACAGGAACTCTCCTCATGAGCCGGCCTGTCACAGAAGGGGCGCTCGCTGGAATTCGCGTGCTCGAGGTCACGCATATGCTTGCCGGGCCATACTGCGGCATGCTGCTGGCTGACCTCGGCGCTGACGTAATCAAAATTGAACCGCCGCAAGGAGACATCGCCCGCCGCGTGGGCCCGAATTACCTTGGCCGGCAAAATGTCTACTTCGCGAGTCTCAACCGTAACAAGCGCAGTGTTTGCCTCGACCTCGCCACGCCCGCAGGCCAGGAATCGCTCGGCCGGCTTGCGGGCGATGCGCATGCCCTCATTACCAACATGCGCCCGGCAGTCATCCAAAAGCTCGGGCTCACGTACGAACAGCTACGTAAGTGGAATGAGCGCCTCGTTTGCGTGGCCCTCACCGGCTATGGGCTTAGCGGCCCCTATGCCGATCGGCCGGCGTATGACTACGTGATCCAGGCGCTTGCCGGGGTGATGGCGCTGACTGGTGACCCCGACGGTCCACCGACCAAGGGCGGTTACTCGCTCGTCGATAACTCGGCAGGGATCATGGGTGCGGTCGGTGCGCTCGCCGGGATCGTCAAAGGCCAGGGTGGTCAGGTCGACATCTCGCTCTATGACGTGATGTTGTCGCAGCTAAACTATCTGGCTGCCGCTTACCTCAACGCGGGCGAGCGTGCCCAGCGCTATCGCTCGGGCGCTCATCCCTATATCGTGCCGGCGCAGATTTTTGCTACCAGTGATGGATACCTTGCCCTTTTCATCAGCCACGACGGCTTCTGGCGACGCTTTGCCGAAGAGGTAAAACGCCCGCAGTGGATCGACGACCGCCGTTTCGCGACCATGGACGCCCGCCATGCCAATCGCGAGCGCGTGATCGCGGAAGTCGAGGACTTATTAAGAACCGACCGAACGACGCACTGGGTGCAGCGGCTCAGCCGGCTGGGCATCGTCGTCGCCGGGATCGAGACCTTGGAAGAGGCACTGGAAAGCGACCTTACGCGCGCGCGGGGCATGATCGATATCATTCATACCCCTGACGGCACGTTTCGCTTTGTCGGCAATCCAATCAAATGGGACGGCTATGACTCACCGCCCAGACCGGCGCCCTTGCTCGGTGAACATAGCGATGAGATTCTCGCTCACGCCGCTGCCAACCCGCAGATCCGCGACCGCTAGATCCGGCGGTCGGCGTGCGCCGATTCACTCCTCGTGATGCCCCTCCGGCCCATGATGCACGTGACCGTGCGCTAGCTCTTCTTCGCTCGCATCGCGTACGTCCCGTACGGTAACCTCAAACGTGAGCGTGGCACCGGCAAGGGGATGATTGCCGTCCACAGTGACGTTGTCGCCTTCAATCTCGGTAATGGTGACCACACGTGTGCCGTCTTCGGTGGCGGCGTGAAACTGCATGCCCGGTTGCAATTCACCGGCAGCCTTGAAGTTGTCCCGCGAAACCACTTGCACTAACGCGTCATCACGCTCGCCATAGGCTTGATCGGGAGGCAATGAGACCTTCAGCTCGGCACCCGCGGATTTGCCTTCCAGCGCCGCTTCGAGCCCCGGGACGGTCGAGCCGATACCGTGTATATAGCTGTAGGGCTCGTGCCCTTCGGAGCTTTCGATGAAAGACCCGGCCTGGTCCTGCAATTTATAGTCGATGGTGACAACCTTGTGTTTGGCGATCTGCATATCGGGATTCCTTGATGTCGCAATGAACAGGACGCGTCGGCGATGCGGCGCACACGCGAGGCGATATATGTCTGGTCAAGATTTGGGGTTCACGTTCACAGCCTGCAGACCTTTCGGTCCGCGCTCCACGTCAAAATCGACTGATTGCCCCTCGGCCAAGGTCTTGAAGCCTGAACCTTGAATGGATGAGTAGTGCACAAATACATCCTCCCCGCCATCCTGCGGAGCTATGAAGCCATAGCCTTTTGATTCGTTAAACCACTTCACGGTACCAGCACGCATTACAAAACTCCTCTTCTAGTGGCAGACAACGCATGCAGTCATAAAAGGGAAATTGCAGGAGAACCGATGAGGGGGCTTCCGGAATGACCAACTTATACGCTGCAGGCGCGAGGAGTATACCCTGTTGCTGTCTTGAGTGTCATGACCGTGAACCTGCGCGATGCATATCGGCCTGCGTCGGCTGCTGACGAAACACGGCGGTGTTGACGATGAGCCCGGGCAACAAGCGCTGAAATAGACGGCTGACCTCGAGAATCTCCGGCAAGGGTGCATCCTGCCACGGGGTAGCGCTTGCGCCCCGGTCTGCGCCGACATGCGCAACGCTGGCGCCGCCTGTACGAACTCGGTGCTCACACAAAGCGGCCTGAGTCCGCGCCAGAGCGCATCGAAAAAGATCGGATAATGCGCATAGGCCATCGTCACAACGCCCACCCAAGGTACCTGCGGCACCTACCTGATGTCAGCGTCGCGTGCGGCGCGCTCGCCGCTGGCCGCGTACCCCGAGACCGGCTGTATGGTCGGGTTGTCGCACCGACGCGCGCGCGGCAGCCGGATCATTTCAGCTGCCCTCGGTGTCGATGTGCAACAAACGCCCGCAGTGCTTGCAGTGAACCGCATCCGGATCGTGGCGTGCCAAGCCGCAATCCGGGCATTCGTGGCGCACCTTGCTCGGGCGCACGATCGTTTGAACCAGGCGCAGAAACAGTGTGACACCGACGATCATGATCAATACTGACAACAGCCGGCCCAAGGTGCCAGTCAGGGTGATATCGCCAAAGCCGGTCGTGGTCAGTGTAGTAATTGTGAAGTAGAGCGCATCCACGTAGTTAGAGATGGACGGGTTCACCGGTGCCTGCAGGACATAGACGGCAGCAGACACGACGAACACGAACACTAACAGATTGAGCGCACTGAATATGATCTCCTCGTTACGCGCGAAGAACCTCGAATGACTGCGAAGCTCCCTGACTACAAAATAGGAACGCATGAGGCGCAGTGCGCGTAGCACCCGCAGAAACACAAAACTGCCCGTCATTGCTGGAATCAACAATGATGCGATCACAACGATATCGAGAATGGTCCAGGCCTGCAGCAGGAACTGGATGCGATCACGCTCAATGAGGGCACGCGCCAGCAGCTCGATCAACAACACCGTGCCGATGACAAGATCGACAATGGCGATCCAGTGGTAGGGAGGTAGAAAGGTCGTCGTGACAAAATAGACGATGATCGCAAGATCGAATGCCACTAACGCATAGCGTGCATGTATGTAGCGCTCTCTCGAGCCACGGTAAAGTTCCACGAGAAAAGTGCGCAGCCGCTCCATTGTCACTCAACCTTTACTGCAGATCGCGCTTATTCGCGATTGGAGTGATAATCATACAATAATGGGCAGGCCCGGATCGCGTAGAGCGTGCGCGCTGCCATTGAAAGGGTGATCACACGGCCTTAGAGTGCAGGCCTGGCCTGGCGCTAAGGCCGACCAGGAATAGTAGTCGGACCTATGCAACACACGATCGGAGTCATTGGCCTTGGCATCATGGGACGGCGCATGTTGGCAAACATGGGCGCCCATGGCGGCTTCAATGTAGTGGCGGCGTGGGACCCGAACCCTAAGGCGTGTGAGATAGCGCACCGCGATTATCCCTCCATAGCTATTGCCCGCCATGCCGGTGAGGTGTTGAGTGACGAACGTGTCACGGTCGTTTACATTGCCTCGCCGCCGGCGGCTCACGTTGAGTACGCCCTGACCGCGATCGAGCGAGGCAAGGCGGTTTTTTGCGAGAAACCCCTAGCGATAGACCTTAGACAAAGTGAAGAGCTGGTACAACGCGCAGAGAACGCGGGCGCGATCAACACGGTCAATTTTTCCTTCGCCGGTAAGGCCGCGAGTGAGCTCATCAGAGAGGCGCTGCACGATGGCAAGGTCGG
>CAYGAS010000379.1:0-7765 GCA_964347935.1 uncultured Nitrospiraceae bacterium
TCGTCATCACCGCCTACCCGCGCCAAGACCTCGGCATGCGACCGGAAAAGGTGAGGTACGCCGTCATCTTCTTTGCTGTCGCGATTGGCTTGGTGCTTTTTACCAATGTCCGGCTTTCCATCGCGCTGATGACCGGCGCCGTCGGCATGATACTGACGGGCGTGCTGCGCCTTGACGAGGCCTATCGCTCTGTCGATTGGCGCACTGTGTTCCTGCTCGCCAGCCTGATACCGCTCGGCATCGCCGTCGAGCACACCAATACGGCCGAGTGGATCGCACAACATGCGCTAGCAGCGCTCGGCGAGGTCCCGCATTGGGTGCTGCTAGGCGTTATAGGCGTGCTCACCACCGTGTTTACGCTGGTCATGTCCAATGTGGGGGCCACCGTCTTGCTGGTCCCGCTTGCGGTGAGCATCGCACTCGGGGCAGGCGCCGATCCACGGATGTTTGCCCTGGCCGTCGGGCTGGCGGCTTCGAATTCCTTTTTGCTGCCGACCCATCAGGTCAACGCGCTGATCATGGGGCCGGGGGGATATCGCAATGTCGATTTCCTGCGCGCAGGGGGCATCATGACGGTGCTGTTTTTGACGGTGCTCGTGCCTATGTTGTTGTTGCTTTACGGCAAATAAGGCATTTGCAGCTGCACAATCGGGCAAAACGGTATATTTCCTGCACGGCGGGCGCATTGACGAGCCGGTCGCAAGCTGTGCTAAAGTTTTCACTGTCCCCATAATTCTGAGGCCACCCCTGGTTGGATGATGTCCCGATAGGCGTACTCGCCTTCGTACTCGCCCTACTCATTCTGCTTTCCGCGTTCTTTTCCGCCAGCGAGATCGGCATGATGGCGCTGAACCGCTTCCGCCTGCGCCATCTGGCGGAGTCGGGTCACCGCGGCGCCCGTATGGTCCATAAGCTACTGCAGCGGCCCGATCGTCTGTTGGGCGTCATACTGCTGGGCAACAACTTCGCTAACCTGCTCGCATCGGCGGTCGCGACGCTGATGGCGCTGAAGCTGTACGGGGAGGCCGCGATTGCCGCGGCCACGGGCCTGCTCACCATCACGGTGTTGATCTTCGCCGAGGTCGGACCGAAGACGATCGCCGCCATGCAGCCCGAGCGCGTGGCCTTTCCTGCTGCCTTCATACTGCGCCCGCTGCTGTGGTTCTTCTATCCCCTCATATGGCTCATCAATGCCATCGCCAACGGCATGTTACATTTGATCGGCATCAAAATGACGCGCACGCGCGATCAGATCAGCAGTGATGAGCTGCGTTTCGCCGTTATGGAGGCCGGAACATTGATACCCGAATCGCACCAGGCGATGCTGCTCGGCATACTTGATCTCGAAAAGCTCACCGTGGAGGAGGTCATGGTGCCGCGCGGTGAAATTCAGGGCATCGACTTGGACGCGGACTGGGACGAGATCCTCGCACAACTTACGCGCAGCCGCTTTACGCGACTACCGGTCTACCACGGCACGCTGGACAACGTCGTCGGCATGATCCACGTACGTCAATTGTTAAACCAGATCCGCGAAAACAAGCTGACACGCGATTCGTTGCTGGAAGTGATTAACGAACCCTACTATATCCCCGAAGGCACGCCGCTCAATACCCAGCTGCTCAACTTCAAGGAAGTTAAGCGGCGCATCGGCCTGGTGGTGAACGAGTATGGCGATATCATGGGCTTGGTCACGCTCGATGAAATCCTTGAGGAGATCGTCGGTGACTTTTCCACCCCCACGATCGGCAAGCTTGAGGATATTCAGCCGCAAGAGGACGGTAGCTACCTCGTTAAAGGCGGCGCCAGCATTCGCGACCTCAACCGCAAGCTCGGCTGGCACCTCCCGACCAACGGCTCGCGTACGCTCAATGGCCTGATCACAGAGTACCTCGAGGACATACCCGAACCCGGCACCCATATTGATTTGAACGGCTACAAGATCGAAATCATGCGCACACGTGGCACCGCGGTCGAGGTAGCGCGCATCTATCCCAAAGTCGGAGAGTCCAGCGCCAGCGAAGCCGCTGCTTCCTGAGATCACAGTCCCCGAAGGCCGTTGCCCCGCCCGCAGAGTGCGCGCGGTTGTGTTCTCTGGCGAGGGGCCGGTATCATCAAGATCGTCGTCTGCGACGGCCCGCTTACGATAACTGCTAGGGGGAGGTTTACTTGTCACGTGCGATAAGCATCGCATTGGTGCTTTACGGCCTGTGGCTGTTGCTCTCAGGCCACTACGTGCCGTTGCTGTTAAGCCTTGGCGTAGTGTCGGTCGTTCTCGTCGTAATGATCGCCATCCGCATGAATGTGGCGGACCCAGAAGGTCACCCTATCCATCTCGGTGCCAAGGCGACGCTGTGGTATTGGCCCTGGCTCGTGTGGGAGATCATCAAGGCCAACATCACCGTCACACGCCACATCCTCAACCCGCGTCTACCGATCAGCCCGACGTTAGTGCGGGTCAAGGCCACGCAGAAGAGTGCGCTCGGAAAAGTCGTTTATGCCAACTCCATCACGTTGACGCCGGGTACCGTATCGATCGATGTCGACGGCCCGACGATCAGCGTGCATACGCTGACGCGCGAGGCAGCCGAGGATTTAAAGCGGGGTGAGATGGATCGCCGCGTCACTCATTTCGTCGGAGACGCATAATGTTTGCCGCCGCGGCCTTTGCCATTCTGCTCACCATGGCCCTGGCGTTGATCCGTGCGCTGCTCGGGCCCACGGTCTACGACCGCATACTGGCCGTCAACATGTTCGGCACGAAAACCGTTTTGCTAATCGCGGTATTCGGCTTTCTGACCGGGCGGCCGGATTTTCTCGACATCGCGCTCGTCTACGCCTTGATCAACTTCATTGCCACGATCGCAGTGCTTAAATTCTTCGAGTATGGTGATCTCGGCACGAGCACGCGGCGAACGAAAAGGGAGATATGATGGCACTGCCGTTGACTGATCTCTTAAGCTGGGCGTGTCTGCTCGCTGGCGGCTTCTTCAGCATCGTCGGCGGCATCGGCATGCTGCGCCTGCCCGATCTTTTCACGCGTTTTCACGCTGCCGGGATCACCGATACGCTCGGCGCCGGATTGCTTTTGCTGGGATTGATGATACAGGCCGGCATATCGCTGGTCAGCATAAAGTTGCTGCTCATCCTCGGCTTCATATTCTTCACAAGCTCCACGGCCACCCATGCACTCGCAAAGGCTGCGCTTCACGGCAAGCAAAAGCCCCTTACCTATAACAAGGAAAAAAAGTGATCGAACATCTGATCGACATCGTGTTGCTCAGCTTTCTCGCGATCACGGCGATCGCGGTCGTGGTGTTGAGCGACCTGTTCGCCGTCGTCATGCTCTTCGGGATTTATAGCCTGTTGTCGGCCAGCATCTTTTTGGTGTTGGATGCCGTCGACGTGGCGTTTACCGAAGCTGCTGTCGGCGCCGGCATTTCCACCGTGCTCATGCTCGGCACGCTTGCCCTGACGACGCGTACCGAGAAATCACCTGCGCACCGTCCAGCGTTGCCGCTGCTAGTCGTCCTCATTACCGGCGCGGCGCTCATCTATGCCACGCTCGACATGCCGCTCTGGGGTGATCCCGCCGCACCCGTCCATACTCACGTCGCGCCACGTTACATCCAGGGCGGATTACCGGAGACCGGCGTACCCAACATCGTCACCGCTGTACTCGCCAGTTATCGCGGCTACGACACGCTCGGCGAGGTCACGGTGATATTTACGGCCGGTGTCGGCGTCATGTTATTGCTCGGCGGCACCCAGGCAAAGCGCAAACGCAGAAGGCGCAAGTCATGAAACACCATTTGGTCTTGCGAGTGGTCGCGAAACTGCTGATTCCCTTTATTCTGCTGTTCGCGTTGTATGTGCAATTCCATGGGGACTACGGTCCCGGTGGCGGGTTCCAGGCCGGCGTCATCTTCGGCGCCGGCTTTATCCTCTACGCCCTTATCTTCGGCGTAAACACCGCCACCCGCGTGGTCGCGCGGCCGGCACCGGTACGCATTCTGGTGGGGCTCGGGGTGTTGCTCTACGGCGGCGTCGGCGTCGCAAGTCTCATACTCGGGGGAAACTATCTCGACTACAACGTGCTCGCGCACGATCCCGTTGCCGGCCAACATCTCGGTATCTTGTTGATCGAATTGGGCGTGGGCACGACAGTGGCAGCAGTGATGGTTACCATCTTTTTCAATTTTGCCGGTCGGAGACGATCCTGATGCAGTGGCTCGGACTTTACAACTACTGGATCGTAATCTTTCTGATGATGGCCGGATTCTACGTTGTCATTTCGAGCGGCAATCTGGTGAAGAAGATCGTCGGCCTGAACGTTTTTCAGACTTCGGTATTCATTCTTTATATCTCGATGAGCAAAGTTCAAGGCGGTACGCCGCCGATTATCGCCGACGGCTTCTACATCTACTCCAACCCATTGCCGCATGTACTGATACTGACGGCGATTGTCGTCGGCGTTGCGACGACGGCGCTCGGGCTGGCTCTGGTTGTGCGTATCCGCGAGGCCTATGGCAGCGTCGAAGAGGAAGACATCCACAGCCAGGACGACTCGCTGTGATACGACAGCACCTACCCGCGTTGCAGGTCATCGTTCCCCTGCTGGCGGCGCCGCTATGTGTGGTCATCAACAGGCCGCGTTTCGCATGGCTGTTAAGCCTGGTCGCGAGCTGGGCGACGCTAGGCATTGCGCTTGCGACCCTGGCGCAGGTGCTGTCGGTCGGGGCCTGGTCGTACGAGATCGGCGGTTGGGCGGCACCTTGGGGTATCGAGTACCGCATCGATACGGTAGGCGCCTTCGTATTGCTGATCGTATCGGCAATCGGTGCGCTCGTCTTGCCGTACGCTGCGCGTAGCGTTGCGCGAGAGATCGCGACCGAGCGCATCGCTCTCTTCTATGCCGCCTATCTGCTGTGCCTCGCCGGTTTGCTCGGTATTGCTGCTACTGGCGACGCCTTCAACCTGTTCGTCTTCCTCGAAATCTCCTCGCTGTCCTCTTACGTACTGATCAGCTTGGGTAGCGACCGTCGCGCACTCACCGCCGCCTACCAGTACCTGATTATGGGTACCATCGGCGCCACCTTTATTCTCATCGGTGTCGGGCTGATGTACATGATGACCGGCACGCTCAACATGATTGATCTGGCGGACCGTTTACCCGAAGTAGCGCAAACGCGTACCGTTCGCGCGGCACTGGCATTCCTGACGGTTGGTATTAGCCTGAAGCTCGCGCTGTTTCCCCTGCATCTCTGGTTGCCGAACGCCTATGCCTTCGCTCCGTCGGTGGTCACGGCCTTTCTCGCCGCCACCGCCACCAAGGTTGCGGTCTACATGCTGCTGCGTTTTCTGTTTACCGTCTTCGGCAAGGCCTTATCTTTCGAAGCGATGCTCTTGCACCTGATCCTGGTACCACTCGCGCTGGTGGCCGTGTTCAGTGGCTCCATCGTCGCGGTGTTTCAGGACAACCTGAAACGCATGCTGGCCTATTCGAGCGTGGCTCAGATCGGCTACATCATACTCGGCATCAGCTTCGCCACCGTCACCGGCGTCACGGCGGGCATCTTGCACCTGTTCAATCACGCGCTTATGAAAGCGGCACTGTTCCTCGCGCTCGGCTGTCTCGTCTATCAGCTCGGCTCGGCACGCTTGCAGGACGTCGCCGGACTCGGCCGACGTATGCCCTGGACCTTTGCCGCCATCATTATTGGGGGACTAAGCCTGATTGGTGTGCCGCTGACGGTGGGGTTCATCAGCAAATGGTACTTGGTCCTGGGGGCGCTTGAAGGGCAAATGTGGTGGATTGCCGTGCTGATCTTGCTCGGTTCGTTGCTGGCGGCGGCGTACATCTGGCGGGTCGTGGAGGCCGCTTTCTTCCAGCCGCCGCCGCGGCGGGCACAGCTCTATCAGGAGGCGCCACTGTCGCTGCTGGTTCCGACCTGGGCGCTGATTGCCGCGAACATCTACTTCGGCGTGCACACCGACCTCACCGTCGGTGTCGCGCAGGCGGCAGCCGAACGGCTGATCGGGGGCATGCTGTGAAGGGGCAGACGGTATTGTGGCTGACGATTGCCGTGCCGCTGGCAGGCGCCGCGCTGATCCTGATGCTCGACCGGCGTCCGAACCAGCGTGAGGCCGTGACGCTGGTCAGCGCGAGCATGTTGTTCTACCTGGTGGCGCGACTGTGGCTCGCGCTCGAAGCCGGCGAACGCCCATCGCTGATCCTGGTCGAGACCTTACCCGGGCTGCCGCTGGCACTGGCCGTCGAGCCCTTGGGGCTGCTGTTCGCGCTCGTCGCCAGTTCGCTGTGGATAGTGACCTCGCTCTACTCCATTGGCTACATGCGCGCACATCATGAAAAACATCAGACGCGCTTCTATGCGTCTTTCGCGGTCGCTTTGGCCAGCACTATGGGTGTGGCGTTCGCTGCCAACATGTTCACGCTGTTCGTCTTCTACGAGGCTCTCACACTCTCCACCTATCCGCTGGTGACCCACTCTGGCACGCAAGAGGCGCGCCGCGCCGGCCGCGTCTATCTCGGTCTGCTGCTCGGTACCTCCATCGGCCTGCAGCTGCTTGCGATCGTTTGGACCTGGGTCTACGCCGGTACCCTCGACTTCCGCGAGGGCGGGATCTTGCAATACACGGCGACACCGACGGCAATCGGCTTGCTGTACGTGCTTTATATCTTTGGCATCGGCAAGGCCGCATTGATGCCTTTTCACCGTTGGCTGCCCGCGGCCATGGTCGCCCCGACACCGGTGAGCGCGTTGCTCCACGCCGTCGCGGTAGTCAAGGCCGGTGTGTTCACCGTGCTTAAGGTCTCGATCTACATCTTCGGCCTCGATGTGCTAGCGGAGAACAACACCAATCAGTGGCTGCTCTATGCGGCTGCGGCCACGATTTTGATCGCCTCACTGGTGGCGATGAGACAAGATAATCTCAAGCTGCGGCTTGCCTATTCCACCGTCAGTCAGCTGGGGTACGTCGTACTCGGCGCCTTGCTTGCCAATGCATGGGGAGTTCTCGGTGGCAGCATGCACATCGCCATGCACGCCTTTGGCAAGATCACCTTGTTCTTCTGTGCCGGCGCCATCTTGGTCGCGGCCCATAAGACCGAGATCAGCGAAATGGACGGTCTAGGCCGACGCATGCCAGTAACCATGCTCGCATTTCTGATCGGCAGTCTGAGCATCATCGGGCTGCCGCCAATGGGCGGACTGTGGAGTAAATGGTATCTCGCGCTCGGCACGCTCGACGCGGGTCAGATTACGCTGTTGGCGGTGCTGATGGTGAGCTCGCTGCTGAACGTGGCCTACCTATTGCCGATCCCGGTGCGCGCGTTTTTCTTGGCACCGCCGTCGGCAGAGCGGGCGCGCGGAATCAAGGAAGCACCCGGCAGCTGCCTGGCGGCGATCGTCTTTACGTCCGCCGGTTGCCTGGCGCTTTTCTTTTATCCGCAGCCGCTGTACGCACTCGCACGCCTGTTGGTGGCAGGCTGAGGACAGTTCACATGAGACAACGACGCACGACACAGCATGTTTTCGACAAGCGTGAAAACGTCAAGCGCACGCTGCACATACTCTATGCCATCTGCGCGGTGCTGCTGCTCGCCGATTTTTTGATTCATCGACATGTCACACATGCCTGGGAGGCCTTGTTCGGCTTTTATGCAGTCTACGGTTTCGTTGCGTGCGTCATTCTTGTGTTGGTGGCCAAGGAGATGCGAAAGCTGCTGATGCGCAAGGAAGAT